>JADLFD010000417.1 GCA_020845805.1 Verrucomicrobiales bacterium
CGCGCAGCCCCTGAGCGAGCGTTCGTGGGAGGCGTTGCAACGGCATCCGCAGTTCGCGACCGAGTCCTTCATGGGTAGAGTCCGCTCCCGCTCGCCTCATTCCCCAACGCAATTCGGCGCGGACTTCACGTCCGCGGCTACTTCTTCGTTTCGTTCCGTAGCCGCCGTCGTGCAGACGGCGCTCACTCGA
This sequence comes from Verrucomicrobiales bacterium, assembly GCA_020845805.1. Taxonomy (GTDB): domain Bacteria; phylum Verrucomicrobiota; class Verrucomicrobiia; order Limisphaerales; family CAIMTB01; genus CAIMTB01. The sequence continues at coordinate 191 of JADLFD010000417.1, forward strand.
CCGCTCCCGCTCACCTCATTCCCCAACGCCATTCGGCGCGGACTCCACGTCCGCGGCTACTTCGTCGTCCCGTAGCCGCCGTCGTGAGACGGCGCTCTCTCCCCCGCTCCCGCTCACTCCCTTCCCCAACGCCATCCAGCGCGGGCTCCACGTCCGCGGCTACTTCTTCGTTTCGTTCCGTAGCCGCCGTCGTGAGACGGCGCTCACTCGACCGCTCCCGCTCACTCCATTCCCCAACGCCATTCGGCGCGGACTCACGTCCGCGGCTACTCCTTCGTTTCGTTCCGTAGTCGCCCCCGGGCGCTTGTCGCCCGTGTCCGGGTATGCCAATCAGGGTCATGCCCTCCATCGCCGTCGCCCGTCGGCCGGGTCCGGATTCGTGGCTACGAGCCTTCGCCGCGTGCGCCTTGCTCGCGCTCGGCATCCTGCCAGCCTCAGCCGCCTTGGAACTCGCGCGTCAAGGAACCACGCGGTACGTCGTCGCCCACGCCGCCAACGCCACCCCGGCGGAGCTCCACGCCGCGCGCGAACTCGCCACCACCCTCGGCCAAATTTGCGGATGCGCCTTTCCCGTGGTCGCCCTCGCCGACGATGCCGACCTCCCGCGGCGCGCGCTCGTCGTGGGTGCAGGCGCACCGTCGCGACGCCAGTTCCCGGGTGTGGATTGGGACACTTTGGGTGCGGAAGAAATCGTCCTGCAGACGCGCGGCACGCGTCTCCTCCTGGCGGGTGGGTCCCCGCGCGGAACCCTCTATGCCGTCAGCCGTTTCCTGCAGGATCAATGCGGCGTGCGTTGGTGGACCCCCTGGGCCACGCATCTTCCGAGCCGCCCCAACTTGAAGATCGAAACGCTCGCCGTCCGGGCCAAGCCGGCTTTTGAGGTTCGCGATCCCTTCTGGCATGTGGCATTCGATCCCCGCTGGGCGGTGCGCAACTTCTCGAACAGCCAATCCGCGCGCATCCCCGCCGAGCTGGGCGGTGCCGTCGAGTACAAGGGTTTCGTCCACACGTTTTACCCGCTGGTGCCGCCGGAGGAGCATTTCGACAAGCACCCGGAATGGTACAGCCTGCTGGAGGGCAAGCGCACCCACCAGCGCGCCCAGCTCTGCCTCACGCAGCCCGAACTCCTCGAGTTCACCATCGGCCGCGTGCGCGCGTGGCTGCGCGAAGCCCCGCAGGCCCGTCTGGTTTCCATCTCGCAAAACGATTGGTACGGCGCCTGCCAATGCGACCCCTGCAAGGCGCTCGACGACGCGGAGGGCAGCCACGCGGGCACGATGCTCACGTTCGTGAACGCCATCGCCGCGCGCCTCGAATCCGAGTTCCCGCACGTGCTCTTCGATACGCTCGCCTACCAGTACACCCGCAAGCCGCCGCGCACCGTCCGCCCGCGCACGAACGTCGTCGTCCGCCTCTGCTCCATCGAGTGCGACTTCCGCGAACCCCTGTCCCACCCGTCCAACGCCGCCTTCGCCGACGACCTCCGCGGCTGGTCCCAGATCACCGATCGCCTCGCCATCTGGGATTACACCACCGACTTCTCGCACTACGTGCAGCCGCATCCGAACTGGTTCGTCCTCGGCGAGAACCTGAGGTTCTTCCACCAGCACCACGTGCGTGGGGTGTTCGAGCAGGGCGCCTACCAATCCGCTGGTTCGGAGATGGCCGAGATGCGGGCCTGGGTGCTCGCGCAGCTGCTCTGGAACCCGTTTCAGGACGACCGCGCGCTCATCCGCGAGTTTGTTCAGGGCTACTTCGGACCCCAGGCCGCGCCGCATATCCTCCGCTATTTCGAGGATCTCCACGCCGCCTCGGCCGGGGCCAAACTGACCTGCTTCGCCAAGACCGATCAGCCCTGCTTCCGCTTCGCCCCGCTCTCCGCCGCGGAAGCACACTGGCAAGCGGCGGAAAGCGCGTCGGCCGCGCATCCCGAATTCCACCGCCGGGTGCAGGGGGCGCATCTCCCCGTCCGCTACGTCTGGCTGTCCCGTTGGGACGCCCTGCGCGCGGAATGCGAGGCGGCCGGTGGCCGTTGGCCCCTTCCCGAATCACGCGCCGAAGTGGCCGACGCCTTTGCGCGGCTGGCGGCGGGATCGGACGACGCGCCCTGGACCCGTATCACGCACCTGAATGAAGGCGGTCGCACCGTCGCGCAGTTCCTGGAGAAACTGACCAACGCCGCGCGTTGACGACGACCCGGGAGCGCCGCGGCCCTTTCCGAGTCGGGATGGCCGGTTTTCTTGGCTCCGAGCCGGCCGGGAAGGACGCATCCCGGCTGGCATCATCCCCTTGGGCGCCAAAAGAGGAATGCCCCCCAAGCCTTGCCGGCGTGCCGAACATCCCTATTCTCGCCGCCGGTGAAGGGGCATTGGCAACGGTGGCTTCCGCTCGTGTTTGTCGTCCTGGCGGCGCTCACACGCTGGCCGGGCGTGTTTCCGCCGAACTTCAGCGCGTTTTACGGCCTCGCCTTCTGCGCCGGCGCTTTCTTTCCTGGCCGCGTGGCTTGGTGGGTGCCCATGGGGACGCTCCTGGCCACCGATCTCGCCCTCAACTCGTATTACACGTGGGTGGTGGGCGTGAACGCTTTCCAGTGGTTCCAGCTGGTGAATTACGCCGGATTCGCGGGCCTCGTCCTCCTGGGACGCGGATTCGGCGCGCGCGCGGCATGGTTGTCCCTGCTCGCCGGCGGCATCCTCGGCGCCTGCCTGTTCTATTTGGTCACCAATACCGCTGCCTGGCTGTTCAACCCGTTCGGCAATCCCGAGTACTCGCGTGATCTGTCCGGCTGGCTGATCGCCCTGACGCGGGGCACGGCCGGGCACCCGCCCACCTGGGAGTTCTTTTGGAACTCCATCCAGAGTGGCGGTTTGTTCACGGGGCTGTTCGCCGGGGTTACCAAGTGGGCGATGAGCACCGCCCGGGAACCCGAGGTCCGGCCCGCTCCGGAACCCGCGCAGGAAGAAGCTGAGACCGAACCCGAAAACGCGCGCCGCTACCAAAGTCCGAAAGCGCCGTCCGCCTCCCACTGCTGAGAACCGCGGTACGGCTTCATCTCGCGGATGGATTTCCACCGCACCGACCCATCGAGCAACCCGACGTTGCCCCCCTTCGCCCCGATCGCGACCGGGGTTTCGTCGATGGCCGAGGGGTTCGATTCGAAATAAACGTCGTCGCGGATGGCGGGACCCGTTCCCGTGTGCGGCGCGAGAATGCGCTGGAAGCTGTAGCAGAACACGTTGAGATCCGCGACCAGCACCAGGGTGGGGTCGTCCGTCGTCTTCACCGGCGAGATCCAGGTATTGGTGCCCACCGGACCCACCGGCACCCACGGAGTGTTCGTGTGCCCGCCCAGGTAGTGGTACCCGATGGCGAACCCGTAGTCCTGATGCACACGCCAGCCTTTCCGATCATTCATCCAGCGCTCGATGCTCGGGCAATCAAACACCCGCACATCGCCGCTGTACCGCGTGAAGGCGTCGCGCATCGCCGTGGAGAGAATCGCGGTGTGGGTATCCGTGGGATCCCGGTTGTCCGTGCCCCCGCCCGGCAGCCATTCCTCCTGGTCGCCCGCATACAGATGCGCGGTCAGAATGAACTGCCGTTCGCGATTCAGGCAGTTGGCGCGGCGCGCACGCTCCTTCGCCGACGACAGCGCCGGGAGCAACAGACTCGCCAGAATGGCGATGATGGCGATGACCACCAGGAGCTCGATCAAGGTGAAGGCGGACCCCACCCGAATCGCCACCGCGGAACCCTCCCGTGGCCGGAGCCCAAGACGACGCCCCCCCAGGCTCGGGGTCGGGCTGGGTTCCGGGCCGGCGGGCAACACGGCCCACAGGTAGCCCACGCGCCGTGATTCGGCAACCGGCGATGCGTCCCTTCTACTTGCCGAGGCAGAACTGCCCGAAGATCAAATCCAGGAGATCCTCGGTCGAGGTCCGGCCCACGATCTCCCCCACCGCCTGGACGGCCACGCGCAGATCCGCCGCGGCCCACTCCAGCGAACGCCCCGCCCGCAACGCCTCGCAGGCGCGTTCGGTGGCGGCCACGGCGCGCCGCAGCACATCCTCGTGACGTGCGTTGATGGCCACTTCGTGCGCCCCCGCGCCCGCGGCTCCCGACCACGCCTCACGCACGATCGCGTCTTTCAGCGCCTCGAGTCCGTCGCCGGTCTCGCAACTCACGCGCCAGCCCTGCACCTCAGCTTCCGCGGTGCCGCAGCCCCCCGGCAAATCCACCTTGTTGATCACCAGCAAACGCCGCGGCCCCGCCGCGCCCTCGAGAAAAGCACGATCCGCGTCCGCCAGAGGTTGGGAACCATCGATGACGTGCAACACCAACTCCGCCGCTGCCGCCGCCTCGCGCGCGCGACGGATGCCTTCGCGCTCGAGCGGTTCTGCCACGTCGCGGAGTCCCGCGGTGTCCACCAGGACCACTGGTACCCCTCGGAGATTGGCGGTTTCCTCGATGGTATCGCGCGTCGTCCCTGCCACCGGAGAGACAATGGCGCGGTCCCGCCCCAGCAACAGGTTCAGCAAGCTCGATTTCCCTGCATTCGGACGCCCCACGATGGCCACCCGCAATCCGCGGCGCAGCACCTGCCCTTCGCGCGCGGTCTCCAGGAGCTGACGCATCCCGTCCAGGGCGGAGGCCAACCGGCCGTCCAGCCGGGCCCGCGAATCGGGCGCGATGTCCTCGTCGGGGAAATCCAGATGCGCTTCCAGATGCGCCAGCACGTTCATCAGGTGGTCGCGAACGCCATTCACGCGCCGCGACAGCCCGCCCGCCAACTGCTCGTGCGCCGATGCCAGGGCGCGCTCGGTGCGCGCATGGATCAGGTCCGCCACCGCCTCGGCTTGCGCGAGGTCCAGACGCCCCGCCAGAAAGGCGCGTTTCGTGAACTCCCCCGGCTGCGCCAGGCGCGCGCCCGCCGCCAGCACCGTATCCAACACCTGCCGCGCCACGAACACGCCGCCGTGACACGAAATCTCCACCACGTCCTCGCGCGTGAAGGTGCGCGGTGCCCGCATCACCGTCACCAACACCTCGTCAATGCGCTGACCGTCACGCACCAGGTGGCCATAGTGCACGGTGTGCGAGGACACCTCCTCCAGACGCGGCGCACTCTTTCCACCCGGCACAAACACGCGACCCACCACCGCGAGACTGGCCGGACCCGAGACGCGCAGCACGGCCAACCCCGACTCGCCAGGCGGGGTGGCCAGCGCCGCGATGGTATCGGTTTCGGAAGCGGTGGGGTGCATGCGTTTGTGGACGGTTCCTGGAGCCACTCCGCTCTGAGTCGTCTCAACTGAGTTCCGCGTCCGTCGGCCTCTAAGCCAGGAGCTGCTTGCGGTTCCTCAGCTGGTCGAAGGTCCAGAGATACTCGTTCGACAACTGATCCGTGACCGAGCGCGACTTGATCTCGGGGGGCAGCACCTCCCAGGTGTAGGTCTCCATCTCGAGGTGGGAACCCACTCCCGGATGATCGCGCAGCCAGTCCAGCACGTCGGCGACATGCTCGGACGTCGTGCCGAACACCCCGGAAGGCAGGTGATGGAGCGGCACATGGAAATGGATGCGCCACTCCGTGGCCCGGGACGCCCCCCCCTTGCGCGCATCCTCCAACGCCGCCGGCAGATCCCCGAATCTCGAGAACGTACCGTCCTCCCCCCGGGCCACCACCTGATGGAGGTAGGTGTCCTCGGTGAACGCCTCCAACGCACTGCGCGCCTCCGTGTCCGGTCGCACGGTGAGCGCATTGCTCAGGTGCACCTTGCTCAGCAGGATGCCGCGCTCGTGCAATCGCCCCAGCGATTGCGCCGCGGACTCAAACTGGATGGCCAGATGGCAACAGTCGTAGTTCACCCCCAGGTGCCGACGCCAGCGCGCGTCCTGAGGGCGGTCCGCCCCCAACCGCTCCAGGAACTCCACGGTTTCAGACGTGGTCTCGAGGGTGCACAACGGTTCGGGTTCCAGGCCGAGATGCAGATGACGCCCGCTGCGTGAGGACACGCGTTCGAAGTGCTCCACGCATTCCCAGAGGTGCCCGCGCGCACGGGCGAGGGCCTCCTCGCCGAGTCCGAAGGCTTTGAAGGAAACGGGAACCGTGCTGATGCTTCCCTCCACCCCCGCCGGCACGATCTCCGCCAGGATATCGGCGAGCAAACACGTGTATTCCACGCGCTCCCGCGTGGTCCAATCCGGCACATACACCTGTTCCTTCACCCGGCCGCCGTGGAAGCGCCCGTAAGGAAATCCATTGATCGTGAAGACGTAGCAGGACTCGCGCTCCAGCCAGCGGCGGAATTCGGCGAGCCGCTGGCGGTCCTTCAGCTCCTGGGCCGCGGCGGCCGACAGGCGCAAGCCGATCGCATAGGGCGTTCCAGGAACCGCGATGCGGTCGCGGACGGCCAGAGTCTGATGCTTGAGCGCGCGCAGGATCTCTTCCCAGCTTTCGCCGCGGTGAATGTTGGTGCAGTAGGCCAGGTGGCGGCCGTTTGCCAGATGCATGTCCGGCGAGTGAACCGCATTGTGCGACGGTGATCAAACATGGCGACGCTTGGCCCTCTCGCCGTCGCCATCATGAATACCGCAAGCAACTGCTCCCGCTCACCCTGTTCGCCAAGGCAAGTCAGCGCGGACTCACGTCCGCGGCTACTTCGTCGTTCCGTAGCCGCCGTCGTCAGACGGCGCTCACTCGTCCGCTCCCGCTCACCTCATTCGCCAACGCCATTCAGCGCGGACTTCACGTCCGCGACTACACCCCCCCGTTCCGTAGCCGCCGTCGTGCAGACGGCGCTCTCTCCCCCGTTCCCGCTCACCCCATTCGCCAACGCCGTTCAGCGCGGACTCACGTCCGCGACTACACCCCGTTCCGTAGCCGCCGTCGTCAGACGGCGCTCTCTCCCCCGCTCCCGCTCACCTTTCTCGCCAACGCCATTCAGCGCGGACTCACGTCCGCGACTACACCCCCTCGTTCCGTAGCCGCCGTCGTGAGACGGCGCCAACCGCCTGGAATACAGCTCGTCAAGGAGTAAAGCGCCTCCTAGATTCACTTATCTAGGGAAGGGAAGAATGGAACCCCTATCGAGCCCCCGGACGGGGACACCGCCTGAGTCGGGCGCCCGCAGCGCCACACGATGGGCGACTTATGGCGCCTGGAGCGCACTCCTGATGACTCTGGCCCTGGCCGGGAGAGCGTTCCAGGACCAGACCCGCGACGACACAGGCGCCCTCGCGCGCGCCACCGAACAGGTCCAGGCCGCCATGCAGGAGCACGTCGACCGCTACGTGGGGCTGGTCGAAAGCGGGCAGGCCTTCTTCGCGGCTTCCGATCGTGTCACCGCCGGGGACTGGTCGCGATTCGCGCGCGGCCTCGGCGTGCCGGACCGCGTCCCTGGTCTGCTGGCCTACAGCTACAACCCCTGGGTCGAAGCGTTTCAACGCCCCCATGCCCAATCCACGTTTCGCGCGGAAGGGGCCCCCGAGTTCACCATCCATCCCTCGCCTCCCACCGATCCCGCCTGCCCCGTTGGCTTCATCGAACCCCGGACCGAGCCCAACGTGCGGGTGCAGGGTTTCGACATCTACTCCGAGGCCACGCGGCGACAAGCCATCGATGAGGCGCGCGATTCGGGCGAAGTCCGCATGACTTCGGGACTGAAACTCACGCAGACCTCCGCGCACGATCCTTCCCCGGGCTTCCTGATCCTGGGACCGATGTACGCGTCCGGGCTGCCGACCTCGACCCAGGCGGAACGCCGCGAGGCGTTCCGTGGTGTGGTGGTGGTGGTCTTCCGCCTGCACGACTTTGCCCGGGCCGTGTCGGACCATGCGCTGAACTCCCGCGAGTGGCGTTTGGCACTGCTCGACGTCGCCCAACCCGAAGGCCCCGCCCTGTACCAGGAGGGCGCGCCGATCGTCACCTCGGGACTGTCCTCGCCCGGGCCGGGAGATTCGCGAATCTCCGTCGGCGGACGGACCTGGCGCCTGCTGGTGCGTCCCGGGCGATCGCAGGGTTCGCCCTCCGGCCGCATGTTTCCCTGGATCGTTCTCGGAGGTGGCCTCGTGATCAGCGGCCTGATCTTCGCGCTGCGGCTGTCCTTGGGCGCCACCGAACGCCGCGCGCGGGACCTGGCCACGGCCATGACTCACGATCTCCGCGAAACGCGCGATGCCCTGCGTCGCACCGCCGAGGAACTTGCCGCCGTGCTCGACGCGCTCCCCGACCTCTTCCTCCGCATCGACCACGCAGGTCGCATCCTGGGGTTCCACTCCACAAGCCTCGGCAGCCTGCACCAAACCCCCAACCGGTACGTCGGACGATCCCTCGACGACCTGCTCCCACCGGGAACCGCGGAGAAGCTCAAGGCCAGTATCGCGGAAGCCGCCCGCACGGGAAACCTGGTGTCCGTCGACTACAGCCAACCGTTGGAGGGCAGCCTCCGTCATTTCGAAGCGCGCATCCGCCCATTTGGATCCGGGGAGCTTGTGATGCTCACCCGCGACATCACCGCGCGCGTTCGCGCGGTGGAGCACCTGGCACAGAGCGAACAACGATTCTCCAAGGCGTTCCACGCCAGCCTGGCCGGACTGTGCATCGCGCGCCTCGATAACTGGACCCTGGTCGACGTCAACGACTCGTTCCTCGCCGTATTCGGGTACACCCGGGCGGAGATGATCGGCCGCACCGTCCCCGAGTTGGGGATCTGGGCGGATGCGACGGAGCGCCACCAAGCCAGCGAACAACTCCGCCAGGGCAAAGCACTCCGTCACGTGGAAACCCGGGTTCGCAAAAAGACGGGAGAGCTGGGAGTCGTGCTGCACTCGGCCGAACTCGTCGAGATCAATGAGACCCCCTGCGTGCTCTCCGTGGTGCTGGACATCACCGAACGCAAGTCCATCGAGGTGCAGCTGCGCGAGTCTCAGAAGATGCAGGCAATCGGCGCCCTCGCCGGCGGGATCGCCCACGACTTCAACAACATCCTGGGTTCCATCATCGGCTTTACCGAGCTCGCACGTCTGGCGAGTCCGGACCAGACCGAGGTGGTGGAAAACCTGGATGAAGTGCTTCAAGCGAGCCGTCGCGCCAAGGAGGTGGTGCAGCAGATCCTCGCCTTCAGCCGCCGCCAGGAAGGCGCACCACGGGCCGTGAACCTGGGCAATTCGGTCAGCGAAGTGCTGCGCCTGCTCCGCGCCGGTCTGTCCCCCAGTATCGAGCTGACCACCCTGGTCCCCACCCAGACGCCCCCCATCGTGGGGGATCCCACCCAGATCCATCAGCTCCTCATGAATCTCACCACCAACGCCGCCCATGCGATGCGCGAGAGCGGCGGCCGCCTGGTGATCTCGGTTTCCGTCGAGCCCCTCTCCCCCACCAAACCCACCACCTTCCGTGCCCTCGTCAGTCCCGGCGCCGGTCGCGACGGCGCCTACGTGCGCCTGCGCGTCCAGGACTCGGGCCTCGGCATGACCCCCGCGGTGCGTGACCGCATCTTCGAACCCTTCTACACCACCAAGCCGCCAGGCGAAGGCACGGGCCTCGGCCTCGCTGTGGTGCACGGCATCGTGCGCGCCCACCGCGGTATCATCGACGTCAGCAGCACCCCCGGTGAGGGCAGCACCTTCGATGTCTATTTCCCCATCGCGGCTCCCGCACCCCCCGAACCCGCCCCGCCCCCCGGCTGCGAGCAG
>JADLFD010000418.1 GCA_020845805.1 Verrucomicrobiales bacterium
CCCCCGGCCGTCCCAGCTGTTCGTCCAGGTGATAGAGCAGGACCGCGATCACCGCCAGGGACCGCAACCCGTCGATCTGCGGAATGAACCGGCCGCCGGAGGTTTCGCGTGCACAAAGCCGGAGCAACCGTTCCCGCCAGGACGACGGGTCCGCCGTCCGCACCCGCTCCTCCTCGGTCACACGCATCTCGGAGCTTGAGCTTCCCTGGGCCCCGGCCGCGACGGGAGGAAAAAGTCACCTCCCTTTCCTGGTGGCACCGCCCGTTCCACCCCTGAGCTGCCCCGTGCCATCCCCCTCCCGACATCCCGATCGGGGGGACCCCGAATCCCGCCTATTTCGAGCCTTCTCCCCCTGGTCATCGCTGGCATGCCACTGGCTAGCGTCCCGGAGCCCTTTCCCGCCCATCCGGGCGGAGGACTCACCCACGCGACATGGAACCCCTGCCCAAGATCCCTTCACCGCCCGGTCAGCTCCTGCGGGAGTTCTGCGTCCGCGCTTTGCCGCTCCTGGTGTTCGCGGCCGGCTGCGCGGGGGTGATCGGCCTCTGGCGCGTCCAAGGCCTGGGACGATCCCTGACCGGCGTGGGCGAAGGCCTGCGATCCGGGGTGCTCAGCCCCCAGCCGGGCATGGTCACGCGGCTTCTCGTGGACCCGTACGTGCGCGTGCGCCGCGGCGATCCCATCGCAGAAATCGAACCCTACGATCCCCGCGCCAAACTCGAATGGCTGCGCGCGCGCCTGGACCTCGCCCGACTCGCGGTCACCCCGTCCCTCGAGCAACGGAACGTGGTCGATGTGGAGCGGCTGCGGGTCGAACTGCTGCGCGCGCGCTCCGATCTGGCCATCGCTCGCGTCCGCCTTGCCTTCGCCGAGCGGGAAGTGGCGCGTCACGAACCCCTCTACCGGGACCGCCTGGTGGCGGAGGACGCTTATGAACTCAGCCTCGGCACGCGCGAAATACACGCCACCGAGGTCGCCGAACTCTCGCGCGCGGTGGAGTCCATGGAAATCCGGCTCGCGGAGATTTCCACGCCGGAGACGGTCCCCACGCCGTCCGCGCTCGCCGAATTGACCGCGCTGCACGAGAGCGACACCAACCGGCTGGCTCCGGTGACGCTGGTGGCGCCCATCGACGGTGTGGTGGGCGCGTTCCTGCGGCAGCCCGGTGAGTTCGTCCTGGAGGGGGAGTTGCTCACCGCAGTGCAATCGGAGCGTGCGGAACGCATCGTCGGTTACCTGCGGCAACCATTCGCCTTCGAGCCCAGCCCGGGGATGCCGGTTTCGGTCCGACAGCGCGACGGGAAGCGGCATCGATTCTCCAGTGAGATCCGCCAAGTGGGTCCCCAGTTCGAGACCATGACGAATGCGCTGGCCCTGGTGCGTGAGGGGCTCCTGGTCGATGCCGCTCTTCCCATCTACATCGACATCCCGCCGGAGATTCATCTCCGTCCGGGCGAGGTCGTCGACCTCCTCCTCCCATCCCCGCCGCGCTCCGGCGCCACCCTGGCGCACACGCCTGCCCATCCCCCCGCACCCCAGCCATGAACCTTCGCGTCCACTTCAACTGCTGCACCCTGGCCGGACTCCTGACCGCGTCCAGCCTCGCCCACGCGCCGCTCCCCGCCACCGCCAGCGACCGGATCACCTTCTTCCACGGCATGTGCGACGCCTCCGCCATCGTGCCCCTGGGACGCCAGTACCAGCTCATCGCGGACGACGAGGACAACGTGCTTCGCCTCTTCGACCGCCAGCGCGGCGGGCGTGCCCTCTGGGCCACCGACCTCTCCCGCTTCCTGCAGGTCGATCCGCAGGAACCCGAGGTCGACCTCGAGGCCGCCGCCCGGCTCGGCGATCGCATCTACTGGATCTCCTCGCACGGTCGCAACCGAAAGGGCCTCCCGCGCCCCAGCCGCCACCGGTTCTTCGCCACCGCCATTGTCGAGCGTGGAGGCCTACCCACGGTGGAGCCCATCGGCCGGCCCGTGACCACGCTGCTCCACCACATGCTCGCCGATCCACGTCTCGCTCCGCTCGGCCTTCCCGCCGCCTCGCTGCGCCCTCCCAAGGCCAGCAACGCGCTCAGCATCGAAGGACTGGTCGCGCTCCCCGACGGCCGCCTGCTGCTCGGCTTTCGCAACCCCCAGCCTTTCGGGAAAGCGTTGATCGTTCCCCTCGACAACCCCGCCGAGGTCATTGAGGGCCGACCACCTCGCTTCGGCGATCCTCTGCTCCTCGACCTTGGCCACCGCGGGATCCGCGGGATGGGCACGCATCGCGACCGCGTTATCATTGCCGCCGGAGCCCACGATGGCGCGGTGCGCCCCCTGCTCTTCGAATGGGATCCCATCCGCCAGACCGGCCCCTGGCCCGTCCCCGATCTCTCCCTGGAGGAGTTCAACCCCGAGTCCATCGAAGGACTCAGCGAGGAACAAGGTGAGGGACTCCTGCTCGTCAGTGACGATGGTGCGGTGCGCGTCGGCCGAACCGAGTGCAAGAAACTCAAGGATCCCGCGCTCAAGCGTTTCCGGACCCTCACACTGCCCCACCTCCAGCCCACGCCATGACGCGTCCGCTTCGCCGGTCGTTCCCGCTCCCGGCGAGCGGACCGCTGTCGCTCCTCCTCCTCTTCGGGATCACGGAGCGGGACGGCCTCGCTGCCGGCCCGGTCGTGCTCAACGAAGTCCTCGCCCACAACGTGCGCGCCATCCCGGTCGGGAACGCCTTCCCCGATTTCGTCGAGCTACACAACCTCTCGAACCAACGGGTTTCCCTCGCCGGAGCCTCCCTCACCGACGGATCGGCCACCTCCCCCCCGCTGGTCTTTCCCCCCGGTTTCGAACTCGCGCCCGACGCGCGAGTGGTGGTCTGGTGCGATCGCGAGGCCGTGCTGCCCCCGCCCCGCGCCGCCTTCGGCCTCGGCAGCCACGGCGACCGCCTCCGCCTCACGGGTCCCGAAGGGACAGTGTGGGACGAACTGACCTTCGGCCTCCAACCCCCCGACCTCACCGTGGGCCGAATCCCTGATGGCACCGGGCCCTGGCAACTCACCCGCCCCACGCCGGCCGCTCCCAACGTGCCGCAGCCGCTCTCCCCCCCCGACCAACTGCATCTCAACGAATGGATGGCCTCTCCTCGGACCGGCGATGACTGGCTCGAGATCTACAACGCCGCTCCGCTCCCTGTCGAACTCAGCGGTCTGGTCCTCACCGACACCGTCGCCTTGCCGCCCCCCAACCGCGCCATCCCAGCTCTCTCCTTCCTGGCCGCCCGCGGGCACGCGCAGTTCTTCGCCTCCGACCTGCGGGAGTCCGGCGCGAACCACCTCGACTTTCGCCTCGGCGCGTCATCGGAAACCGTTTCGCTCGTGTCTCGGGACCGGACCGTCGTGATCCAGCGCATCACCTACGGCCCGCAAACCTCCGACACCGCCCAGGGTCGCACCCCCGATGGCGGCGCGACCTTGGTTTTTTTCCCTCCCGGCCAGGCCACCCCCGCCGCCCGCAACCTGCGCGAAATCACCGAGGTGCTGATCTCGGAAGTCTTGTCCCACACCGATCCCCCCCTCGAGGACGCCATCGAAATTCAAAACGTCTCCTCCCAGAGCGTCGATCTCAGCCACTGGTGGCTGAGTGATTCCTCGGCCAACCCCCGCAAGTACCGCATCCCGCCCGGGGCGCTGCTCCCCGCGGGCGGTTTCCGCGTCTTCTACGAATACCAGTTCGGCAGTGGCGCCACCGGTTTCTCCCTCAACTCCTACGAGGGTGATGAAGTCTGGCTCTCCGCCGGCGACTCCTCCGGAAACCTCCTGGGCCGCGCCACCTTCGTCAGCTTTGGGGCCCTGAAAAACGGCTTCAGTGTGGGCACCGTCGAAACCTCGACCGGCCTGGATTTCGCCCCCCTGGCGCGCCGCTCCTTCGGACAAGACTCCCCCGTCTCGCTCGGCCAGTTCCGACAAGGTGCCGGCCTCGTCAACGCACCACCGTTGCCCGCGGCGATCCAGCTCGCGGAAGTCCAACCCGCCGCCTCGCACCCCGGCAGCGACCCCGCGTTCCGGCCTTATCTCGAACTGCACAACGCCTCGGCCCAGGTCGTCCCGCTGTTCGATCCCACCTTCCCCACCAACACCTGGCGCCTGCGCGGGTCCGTGCGTTTCGATTTCCCTCCGGGTCTTCAGCTCCCTCCCGGAGCCCGGCTGCTCGTCACTGATCTCCACCCCACCCGCGAAGCGGAGCGCCTCGCCGCCTTTCGCCGCGCTGCCCTCATCCCCGATGAAGTCCCCATCCTCGGTCCCTGGACCGGCACGCTCCCCGCCTCGGGCGTCTTCGCCCTCGAACTCCAGGAGCCCGATGCCCCCGAAGGCGCCACCAAACCGCGACCTGGATTCGTCCCTTACGTGCGCGTGGAACGCCTGGAGATCACCGACGCCGCGGCCTGGCCTGCGCTTCCTCCCGGAGGGTGGACTTCCCTGCACCGCCGTGATGGTCCGCCTCACCACAGCAACGACCCCGCAGCCTGGACCAACTACCCGCCTTCCCCCGGTCGCGCGTTCGCCTTCCCGCCCAATCTGGATACCGACGCCGACCACCTGCCAGATACGTGGGAACAACAGCTCGGGTTCGACCCGGCGAACCCCACGGATGCCCTCGAGGATGCGGACGGCGATGGCGCCAGCCAGCTCGCCGAGTACGTCGCCGGCACGCATCCGCGTGATGCCACCGACCGGCTCGCCCTGAGCGCTGCCGGCGACCCTCCCCAATCCATCCGCCTCGGGTTCCAGTCCCTCGCGGGTCGTTCCTACACCGTGGAGTCGCGCTCACTCGACGACCTGTCCCCCTGGCTGGTGCGCACCGCCTACCAGGCTCAAGCCCTCCCCGCCTCGCGCGAACTCCGGCTTCCCCTGACTCCCGAGCCCGTGATGTTCCGGCTGACCGTCACCCTTTCACCATGACCCTCGCCCTGTCCTCCAGCTCCGTCACGGGGTGGCAACGCCTCGCCCAAATCACCGCGCTTCTGGCCCCCCTGGTTGCCCCGGCCGCCTCCCCCCGGCCTTCATCCCAGCCCGTCCCGATCACGTTGGAGGAATGCATCCGCACCGCCCTCACCCAAAACCGCGAGATCCAGATCGAACGCGTCCAACCACGCCTCGCCCAACTCGCCCTCGCGGGCGCTGCCGCGGCTTACGACCCCGTGCTCTTCAGCGACACCCGATGGGAAAACCTCGCCGATAGCGGCGGCTTCGATCCGGCGGATTTCAGTCGCGACGCCATCTACCAAGCCGACACCGAGGTCTCCCGCATGGGGTTGACCGGCCTCGGCCCGCTGGGCCTCTCCTACTCCCTCTCGACCGACTACGCCCACAGTGTCGGGTTGCGCAACGGATTCGATTTCGACTCCTACAGTCTGCGCCTCGCCGCCACCGTGCGGCAGCCGCTCCTCAAGAATCTTTGGATCGACCAGGCCCGGTACACCCTCCGCTCCAACTCGTCCCGACTTCGCTCTGCGCGCTGGCTCCTCGAACACCGAGTCATGGCGGTCCTCCACCGCACCGCCGACGCCTACCAGGAATTGGTCCACGCGCAGGAACTGGTCCGCACGCAGGAGCGTCTTCGGGCCACGCGCGAGACGCTGCTCGCGCACGTGCAACGCCTCGTCGACGGCGGAAAGCTTTCCCGAACGGACGCCACCTTGGCGGCGGCGGAAAGCGCCGCGTCCGCCACCCGGGTCGCGGAGGCACGCCACCTGGCCACCCTCGCGGATCACGCGCTCAAGACCCTCTTGGGCCACACCTGGACCCTCCCAACCCCCGCCCCCGTCCAGCCAGTGCCGCAACCGTTCGTTCCCGGTAGCCTCCCGGATCTGTCCGAGTGCCGGCTCACCGCCCTCTCCCGGCGCCCCGACCTCGCCCACCTGCGACAGGAGACGAAACGAGCGCACCTCGACGTCCGCTACTGGCGCAACCAACTGTTTCCCGCGCTGGACCTCGTGGGGAGCTACGGACGTCGCGGCAGCAGCACCGCCCAGGTCGTGCCCCCCTTCCTCACCGACGCCTCCTTCGCCCAGGCGTGGGAGGAAGTCACCGACGGCAACGCACCCAACCACGGCATCGGCTTTATCCTTTCCCTGCCCCTCAGCCGGAAACGCGAACGCTCCCAGTACCGTGCCAGCCAGGAACTGAGGGCCCTGGCCGAATTGCGCACCCAACAACACGAGGAACTCATCCTGCACGAAATCGCGGATGCCCACGCCGCGTTGAGCTCCACCACCGAACGTATCGAGCTGACACGCCAGGCCCGCGGTCTCGCCGAAGATGCGCTCGCCGCGGAAGAACGCCGCCTGGGATCGGGGACCAGCACAATCTTCGTCGTCCTCCAACTCCAGGCTGCCCTTGCCGCGGCGCAGCTTCAGGAGTCGAGAACCCGCACCGACCACCTCCAGGCTCTCAATCGGCTCGAATTCGCCCGCGGAACCATCCTCGACGCGCACCAGATCGCCTGGTCGGAAAGCACTGCCGACGAACCCACCTCCCCATAGCGTTCCCCACGCTCCAAACGCACCACGCCCGCCGCCCCCCTTCCTACCGCAACCCCAGGTCGGACATCGCCTGGCGCACCCGCAATCGCGACACCCCCAGCCAACGCGCCGCTTGGGCCTGGTTTCCGTTCGCCAACCGGACCGCCTGCCGGAACACCTCCCCCTCCACCGCACTCAGCACCTGGGCGTGCGCGTTGCCCGTCCCCTCCCTCCGCGCCTTCGCCAACACCTCGGCCACCAGCCCCGAGAGACTTCCCGCACCCAGGTCCGGTTCCACTCCCCCCGGTGAAAGCGCGCGCCGCACATGCTCCGGCCCGACGGCACAGGGCCGCGCCAGAATCAGGGCCCGACGCACCACATTCTCCAACTGGCGCACATTGCCCGGCCAGGACTGCTCCTCCAGCAGACGCATCGCCTCCGCATGGATCGGCAGCCGCGGTGCTCCACACTCCCCCGCATGCAAACGGACAAAATGGGTCGCCAGCATCCCGATGTCCTCCCGCCGATCGCGCAGCGGCGGCAGCCGCAGGGTGATCACACTCAGGCGAAAATAGAGATCCGCACGAAACCCGCCCCCCTCGGCCACCTCGCGTTCCAGGTCGCGATGCGTGGCCGCCACCAACCGCGCCGTGCTGTGGATCGCTTCGCTGCCACCCAGCCGATGAAACACACCATCCTGCAATACGCGCAGAAGCTTGGCCTGGGTGGCCGCCGACAACTCGCCAATCTCGTCCAGCAACAGCGTGCCCTCCGACGCCTGTTCGAAGCGCCCAATCCGCCGCCGGTCGGCCCCGGTGAACGCGCCGCGCTCATGGCCGAACAACTCGCTCTCCAACAGCGTCTCCGGAACCGCCGCGCAATTGACCGCGATCAACGGCCCCTCGCGCCGCGTCCCGTGCTGGTAGAGCGCTCGCGCCACCAACTCTTTCCCTGTCCCGGTCTCCCCGAGGATCAACACCGGCATGGGGGTCGCCGCCACGCGACCAATCTCTTTGCACACCGATTGAATCGCACGGCTCCGACCCAGCAGCGCCGGTCCCACCGGACCCGCCTCCGCCAAGCTCACCGGCTCCTGCATCAGTCGGGAACGCTCGACCGCGCCCTCCAGAAGATCCAACAGCTCGGCAGGCTCGAAGGGTTTCACCAAGTAGTCATGCGCCCCGCGACTCGTGGCCTCCATCGCCGTCTCCGCCGTGCCATGCGCGGTCATCACAATCACCGGCAACCCGGGCTTCGACGCGCGTGCCAGATCCATCAACTGCAAACCATCCCGCCCAGGCAACCTCACGTCGGTGAGCAGGACCTCGTAGCTTCCCTCGTCGAGCGCCGTTGCCGCCGCCTCCGCAGTGCGAACGTGGTGCACGTCGAAGTCCTCGGCCGCCAGAAGCGACCGCAGTCCCTCGCCCAAAGCCGCGTCATCCTCAACGAGCAATAGTCGGCGTCTCATCGCGTGTCATCCTCCGAGGCAGTACTACCGTGAAGGTCGTCCCCTGACCCGGTTGCGTGCGATACCGCAACGCCCCCGCGTGTGCCTCCACAATCCGCTGCGCTATCGCCAATCCCAACCCCGTGCCTCCGGGTTTGGTCGAGAAGAACGGCTCAAACAACCTCGCCTGCACCGCCGGCGGAATCCCCGGTCCCGTGTCCACCACCTCCAGCAGCAGCACCGACATCGCCGGTTTCGATCGCCCCCCGGCGTCCACCCCCGCGGCCGCCCGCAAGGTCACCACGCCCCCGCTGGGCATGCTCTCCGCCGCATTCCTCACGAGGTTCAATAATACTTGCCGCAACTGCTCGGCATCCGCGTCCACGCACTCGCCCTCCCCCGGCGCGCGCGCGCGCTCCGCCTCCACCACCACCTCAATGCCACGTCGCGCATACGCGCCCCTCACCAACTCCGCCACCTCCCCCAGCATCCGGTCCACCCCCACCGATTCACGCCGCGGCTCCACCGGCCGCGCATACTGCAATACTTCGTCCAACATCCGGTCCAGGCGACGCAACTCGCCGTCGATGACCTCCATGGCTCCGATCGCGGCGGCTTCCGTCTGCGAACGACGCAGCTCATACAAGCGCACCTTGATGGCGGAGATCGGGTTCCGAATCTCATGCGCCACCCCCGCCGCGAAGGTCCCCAGCGACACCAGAGCCTCGCGTTGGTCCGCCGCCTCCGCCTCGCGCCGCGCCGTTTGCTGCCCCTGGGAATAATGCCACCACATCCCCATCGCGGTTCCCACCATCCCCAGCAACCCAGCCGCCGCCAGCAACCACCACCCACGGCTCGCCCCCACCAACCGCGCACCCCGCGCCTCCTGACGCAATCCCTCCCGCCATCCGCGGCGCGCCTCCTCCCACTCCTGACAACGCCGCCACACGTCGGCCGAACCATTCTTGATTTGCTCCCCCACCTCCACCGCGGTGCCGCGACGGAGCGTTCGCTGCCCCTTTTCCAGCAGAACCGCCGACCGCTCCAGATACACTTCCCAGGCCTCCGCCAACCCGGCCACCGAAGCGGCAACCCCCGTCCCCTGAGTCGCGACCCGCTCCACCGAAAGCACCCCCGCCACCCGGCGCGCCCCATCCTCAAACGCGCTGCGCGCGTCGGGATCCTCGGTGAGTTGAAATCGGTAAAGCTGCCATTCCATGGACGCCACCGCGGCCCGCACCCGCTCCACCGGCGCCGCCCAGCCCCACTCCCAATCCCCCCCCAGCCGATCCAGGTCCCGCCACCGACGCTGGTCCTGCAGCCCCATCCAACCCAAGCCAACCGCCAGCACGCCACACACCCCCAGACCCAACCCCACCCACCTCCCCACCCACCGCGATCTCCCAGGCTTCACGCCCTGCGCAGGTTCCCGCTCGGATTCGTTTCGGAGTCGCCCACTCACCTCCGTTGCGGACCGCCCCCCCGACGCGCTGGCGCTCGCCGTGGCCGTCCGGCCCCCGGTCCGCACCTCCCCCCGCAGAACAGCCGGGGAAGATTCGGTTATTGGGTCGGATTGCGGCTCACGGACGCTCATCGCGCCCGAGCATAGCGCATCGTCAGAAGCACGTACACCCGGTCCTCGAAGTCCCATCGGCGGGTCGCGCACACCTTCCCCCCCAAGGCACGTCGTGCGCGACCCGCCGATCCCTGTCGCCCCCTGGCGTCGTGCGGAAATCTCAATCCCGGCGACCCGGCTCGGACGCCTCCGCCGGCTCGCCCTTCACTTCATGAAGCGCCTCCAGCGCGCGCAGCGTCGCCGCGGTGCGGCTCTCCACCCCCAGCTTGTCGAACACCCGGCCCAGGTGCTTCTTCACCGTCTTCTCGCTCATCCCCAGAATGGTGGCCACATCGTCGTTCGACTTCCCCTGCGCCACCCACAGCAACACCTCGGACTCGCGCACACTCAACCCCCAGCGCCGCACCAGCGGGACGTGCGTCGTGAAGTCGGGACAAAATGGAACCTTGCCCAGGCCCTCCCGTATCCGCGCCTCAATGCGGTGCTCGTGCTCAAACCGAAGCTCCAGCGCGCGCAGGAGGTCCCGACGTGACACCGGCTTCGACAGGTAATCGTCCGCACCCAGATTCATGCCGGTCCGAAAATCCGCGCGCTCCGCCTTCGCACTCAGAAACACAAACGGGATGGCGGCGGTCCGCACCTGCGAACGCAAGCACCGCAAAACGGCGTATCCGTCCACCCCGGGCATCATGATGTCGCACAGAATCAGGTCCGGACGATGTTCGATCGCCAGCTCGATGCCGCGTGCACCGGTCTCGGCCACCAGGGGACGGTACCCCTCCATCTCGAGAATGGTGGCCAGGTTCCGCCGCATGGCGGCCTGATCTTCGATGACAAGTATCACCTTCATCCGCTGTCTGAACTTGGTACCCCCGCTTCGTATCGGGCCCGGTCCCCGGGGACAATACGCCTTCTGCCGATACGCCGCGGCCACACCCACACCCGCACCCGCACACTCCTCCCCACCCAGCAGGGCGACCAAAGTCTCATTGAGCAGTTCCCCCGGTTTCCCGTAACTGTGTTCATCGGAGGTCAGCCCCGGTGCCGGCATGGTCCAAGGCCACGTCGACACCGTATCTCGCCAGCACCATGTCGACATCCCGTCACTCGTGGAGGTCCCGTATCAGCACGAGCTCTCGGCTCGTTGCCGAGGTGCGGACGACCGCCTGCCAAGCGCTGACTCCGCGTCCCTGCGTCCTTATCGCCGATCCACTGCTCGCATGAACTCCTCTGGTCACCCCGCGCCGCACGTGTTGTTCACTCCAACCCCTCGGCTCCTCACCTCCCTTCGCCGACTCGGGCTCGCGCTCCTGGGCCTGCTCATGGCCACCGCTCCCAATGCCCGGGCCCAGGTCGCCGGAGCCATGGAAGTGTATCCGCAAAACGCGAGCATCGAGGTCGGCAGCACGCGACAGTTCAGCGCCTACGTCCCCATCTCCCCCAATACCATCACCTGGTTCGTCAACGACATCCCGGGCGGCAACACCACCGTGGGCACCATCTCCGCCACCGGCCTCTACGCCGCTCCTGCCGTCGCGCCCGCTGCGAATACAGTCACCGTGAAGGCCCGCAGCACCGCCTACCCCTCCTCGTTCGCGTCCACACCCCTCAAGATCACGCGCAAATACCCCTGGCTGTGGAGCGTTAACCCGTCCTCTCCCAAACTCGGCACCACCCAGATCAGCTTCAATGGAAGTGGCTTCGCCCCCGACTCCGTGGCCACGGCCAACGGGGTCGATCTGCCCACCACCTACGTCTCGCCCACCAAAATCACCGCCTCGTTCACGGCCACGCAGACCGGCTCCGTGATCTTCGCCGTGCGCCAACCCGCGCCCGGCGCGGTCACGGGCAATACCGTCACGGCCCAAGTCACCGCACCCGCCGTCACCGTCGCGCTCTCTCCGACCTCCGCCTCCGTCGCGCTCGGCGCCACACGCTCGTTCTCCGCCACCGTCACTGGCCACGCCAACACGGCCGTCACCTGGTCGGTCAATGGCATCGCTGGCGGATCGTCCACCCTCGGCACCATCTCCACAGCCGGTCTCTACACCGCCCCCACCGCCCTGCCCTCCCCCGCCACCGTGACCGTGCGCGCCACTTCCGTCGGCGCCCCGTCCGCCTCCGGATCCGCCACCGTCACGCTCACCGCTCCCGCGGTGACGGTCGCCGTCTCGCCCGGATCCGCCTCCCTCGCGCTGGGATACCAACAGCCGTTTACCGCCACCGTCACCGGCCATGCCAACACCGCCGTCACCTGGTCCGTCAATGGCCTCGCCGGCGGATCGTCCACCGTGGGCACCATCTCGTCAGCCGGTCTCTACACCGCGCCCGCCACGCTGCCTTCCCCCGCGACCGTGACCGTGCGCGCCACTTCCGTCGGTGCCCCGTCCGCCTCCGGATCCGCCACCGTCACGCTCACCGCCCCCGCCGTGCCGGCCGTCACCCCGGCACGCCTCGCCGCCGCGCGGTTCCTGGAACAATCCTCCTTCGGACCCACCCCCGCCACGCTGGCCGCTGTGCAGGCCATGGGATTCAGCGCCTACCTCGACCAGCAGTTCGCGCTCCCGGAAACTCCCGTCCCCGACATCGCCGGCAATTCCATGGGCGGCCTGCGCCAATGGGCCCTCGCCACCTACGCCACCGCCCCCGACCAACTCCGCCAGCGCGTGGCCTACTCGCTCGGCCAGATCACCGTCACCTCGGCCAACAAGCTCATCTATGCCGACGAAATGACCCCTTGGCTCCGGCTCCTCAGCAAGAACGCCTTCGGCAACTACCGCACCCTGCTGCGCGATCTCACCCTCAGCCCGTCGATGGGCAAGTTCCTCGACCTCGCCAACTCCCAGAAACCCGG
>JADLFD010000419.1 GCA_020845805.1 Verrucomicrobiales bacterium
ACAAAGACCAGGTCGCGCTCGACCGATGCGGGGCCGAGCGGAGCGGCCCCGTCGCCGTCGCCGTCGAGGGCGGGCGGGCTGGTCGGGGGGATCCCGGCGGGCGGCGTGGGAAGTGGGCCGAGATCGCGATGAGCGGTCCCCAGCACGCGGAGAGCTTGGTGCCCCATCGCCGCATTGCGGGCGAGGATTTCGCGGCGGTCGGCCTCGGTCATGAGCCGGACCCCCTCCGGGGTCAGGAGATGGGTGCAGAGGGGGAGCAGTGCGTCGGGGGCGCCGTTGACGAAGGCTCGGCGGTGTCCGTCCGGCATCCGTCGGATCATCGAGCTTCGTTTGCGGTCGGAGTCGAAGGGGTTTTCGTGTTGTTTCGGCCACTCTCGATCGACTTGTTCACGATCGACGCCGGCCTTTCGTCCTGCCGCGAGCAAGGCGCCCTCGGTCGGGTCGCCGATGACCTTCCACACTCCCGCCTCCTCGACCAGGTGTGCGTTGTTGCAGGCGACCAGGTGAGATGCGAGTTCCCGCAGCGCGGCGGTGCGGGTCGGATCCATGGTGGCCGTGGCGGCGGGACGCACGCCGCCGGCGGGGCCATACCCTTCGCCGTCGACCTCGAATTCGAACCCGGCGATCTGGAGCTTGCGAACGGTCATCTCTCCCACCGTCAGGGTTCCGGTCTTATCCGTGCAGATCACGGAGGTGGCGCCCAGTGTTTCGACCGCGGGGAGTTTGCGGATGAGCGCTCGCCGGCGCGACATGCGCAGCACACCCAGGGCCAGGGCCACGGTGACCACTGCCGGGAGACCTTCGGGAACGGCGGCGACCGCGAGACTGACCGAGGTCATGAACAGGTCGACGGCGTTGGACCCGCGCATCACGCCCAGGGCGAAGAGCAGGACCACCACCCCGAGGGTCGCCCAGACCAGCCGGCGTCCCACGGTGTCCAATTTCTTCTGCAGTGGCGTCTTGGTCTCGGCTCCGGCCTCCTCGATGAGCACGGCGATGCGCCCGAGTTCCGTGTGCATGGCCACTGAAACCACCACGGCCCGTCCGGTGCCTGCGGTCACGGCGGTGCCGGTGAACACCATGTTCTTCCGGTCGCCCAGCGGCACCGTGCCGGGCGGGAGAACGTGATTCACTTTGGCGACGGGCACCGACTCCCCGGTCAGGGCGGCTTCCATGCAGCGGAGCGAGGCGGCCTCGAGGACGCGGGCATCCGCCGCGATCAGGTCTCCCGCTTCCAGAACCAGGATGTCTCCGGTCACGAACTCCACGGCCGGGATCGTCAGCACCCGTCCGTCGCGACGGACATTCGCGCGTGGCGCGCTCCACTTCCTGAGTGCGGCGATCGAGCGGTCGGCACGGAACTCGAGCGTGAAGCCGATCCCCGCATTCAGGAGCACGATGGCCAGGATCGCGATGCAGTCCACCAGTTCGCCGAGGATTCCCGACACGATGCCGGCGGCGATCAGGACCCAGATGATCAGGCCTCGGAACTGGGCGAGGACCATCTGCAGCGCGCCGGCGGGTTTGGCGGCGGTGATTTCGTTGGGACCCTGGAGCGCCAGCCGTCGTGCCGCCTCCGAGGCGGACAACCCTTCGGGAGTGGAACCCAGTTCCCGCAGCACATCGAGCGCAGCGCGGCCGTGCCAGTCCCGCGGGGAGGACTGGGTTCGGGCGGCCACGGGGATCGAGGGACGGTTCATACCTGCTTCCGGGTGGGGTGCCAGCGCCATTGGCGAATCTCGGGTAGATCCTCCCCGTATTGGGTGATGTGCTGCTGGTGATCCAGGAGGCGGTCGCGGATGGCCTGTTTGGCGTACGCGGCCCGGGTGCCGAGGGAGGGAACGCGATCGATGACATCCGCGACGAGATGGAAGCGATCCAGGTCGTTGAGCACCACCATGTCGAAGGGCGTCGAGGTGGTGCCCTCCTCCTTGTAACCGCGCACGTGAAGGTTGTGGTGATTGGTGCGGCGATAGGTGAGTCGATGAATCAGCCAGGGGTAGCCATGGTACGCGAAGATCACCGGCTTATTGGTGGTGAACAGCACGTCGAAGTCGCGATCGGCGAGTCCGTGCGGATGCTCCTGCTGCGGCTGGAGCTTCATGAGGTCCACCACGTTGATGACCCGGACGCGCAACTCCGGGAAGTGCTCCCGAAGCAACTGCGCGGCGGCGAGGGTTTCCAGCGTGGGCACATCGCCCGCGCAGGCGAGGACGACATCCGGTTCCCCCCCCTGATCCGTACTGGCCCACGGCCAGACGCCGATGCCCGCCGCGCAATGACGCACGGCTTCGTCCATGATGAGCCATTGGGGCGACGGCTGCTTTCCCGCCACGATGACGTTCACGTAGTTGCGGCTGCGCAGGCAGTGATCCGTCACGGAGAGGAGGGTGTTGGCGTCGGGAGGAAGGTAGACGCGGATGATCTCGGCCTTCTTGTTGATGACATGGTCGATGAAGCCGGGGTCCTGGTGGCTGAACCCGTTGTGATCCTGGCGCCAGACATGGGAGGAGAGCAGGTAGTTCAGGGAGGCGATGGGGCGGCGCCAGGGAATGTGGTTGGCCACCTTCAACCACTTCGCGTGCTGGTTGAACATGGAGTCCACGATGTGAATGAAGGCCTCGTAGCAGGAGAAGAAGCCGTGACGCCCGGTGAGGAGATAGCCTTCCAGCCATCCTTCGCACTGATGCTCGCTCAACATCTCCATCACGCGTCCGTCCGGCGCGAGATGATCGTCGCCGGGGAGAATCTCGGCCATCGAACAGCGGTTCGTCACCTCGAGCACCGCGCCCCACCGGTTGGACGTGGTTTCGTCCGGACTGAACACGCGGAAGTTGGTTGGATTGAGCCGCATCACATCGCGCACGAACGTTCCCTGGACGCGCGTGGCTTCTCCGACCACCGCACCCGGGCTGGGGACAGTGACGGCATAGTCGCGGAAGTCGGGGAGCCGCAGGTCGCGCAGGAGCAGGCCGCCGTTCGCGTGAGGGTTGGCGCTCATCCGCCGTGGGCCGGTGGGGGCGAGAGCCGCGAGTTCGGGCCGCAGCCGGCCCTGGGCGTCGAAGAGTTCCTGGGGCCGGTAGCTTTTCATCCAGCGTTCCAGAAGCCGCAGGTGCCCGGGGTGGCTCATGTTCCCCATCGGCACTTGGTGGGAGCGAAAGGTCCCCTCACTGGGCAGGCCGTCCACCGTCTTCGGACCCGTCCAGCCCTTGGGTGATTTGAGGATGATCATGGGCCATCGTGGCCGGTTTCCGAGGCCTTGCGTGCGGGCGAGCCGTTGGAGGCGGTGGATCTCGGCCAGGACGGCGTCCAGGGTGGAGGCCATGAGTTCGTGCATACGCGCAGGATCGTCCCCCTCGACGAACCAGGGTGTGTAGCCGTAGCCGCGAAAGAGGGCGGTGAGTTCCTCGCGGGAGATGCGGGCAAGGATGGTGGGGCCGGCGATCTTGTAGCCGTTCAAGTGCAGGATCGGCAGCACCGCACCGTCGCGTGCGGGATGGAGAAACTTGTTGGAATGCCAGCTGGTGGCGAGGGGGCCGGTTTCGGCTTCTCCGTCGCCGACCACGCAGGCCACCAGCAGATCCGGGTTGTCGAAGGCGGCGCCGAACGCGTGCGAGAGCGAGTACCCGAGTTCGCCACCCTCGTGCAGGGAGCCAGGGGTCTCGGGAGAGGTGTGGCTCGGGATGCCGCCGGGGAAGGAGAACTGCTTGAACAGCCTGCGCATGCCTTCCTCGTCCTGCGCGATGTCGGGATGCAGCTCGCTGTAAGTGCCTTCGAGGTAGGCCTGGGCCACCAATCCCGGGCCGCCGTGTCCGGGCCCGGTGACGTTGAGCACATTGAGATCGTGTTCGCGGATGAGGCGATTGAGATGCGTATAGACGAAATTCAGCCCGGGGGTGGTGCCCCAGTGGCCGACCAGGCGCGGCTTGACGTGGTTGAGCTGGAGCCGTTTCCGGAGGAGCGGATTGTCGAGGAGATAGATCTGTCCGACGGAAAGGTAGTTCGCCGCGC
>JADLFD010000420.1 GCA_020845805.1 Verrucomicrobiales bacterium
CAGTGGCGCATCCGCCTGGATTTGAACCAGGAACCTTCTGATCCGTAGTCAGATGCTCTAGCCAATTGAGCTACGGATGCACCGTTGGGGCGCGAATTAGACGCAGAAGCGGGGGAGGGTGCAAGCGCTCTTTTCAGACTTTTTCCCGGAGCGGGAACCCGCCCCGAAACGGAGTTGGCCTGACGCGGCGCGAGGCGCGCGGAGGCTCAGTCGAGCGGGCCGCAGCTTTCCTCGATGACGCGGCGGAAGGTGTTCTCCTGGCCGAGTCGGATGATGGCCATTTCCCGGCGCGCGTTGTCGGCGGAATCGCTGGCATGCGCGGCGTTGACCATGATGGAGGAGCCGAACTCGCGACGGATGGAGCCGGGCGGGGCCTTGGTGGGGTCGGTGGGGCCGAGCACGTCGCGGATCTTGCGCACGGCATCGGCGCCTTCGTAGACCAGCGCGATGCAGCGTTCGGTGCCGGGTTCGTGGAGCTTCTCGGGGGCGCATTTGCTGGGCGCGCAGCCGGACATGAAGTGCACGATGTTCTCGAACTGGCGCTCGCCGGCGATGGGGCCGAGGAGATGGCCGAGGGCGGCACTCTGCTCCGGCGAGAAGGCCAGGTTCAGCTCCTTCTCCAGGGCGAGAGCCGCGCGCGGTCCGACAATCTCGTTGAATCGCGTGCGCAGGATCTCGCGCACGGGTCCGTAGAACTCCATGGCGTCGGCAACGCTCATGCGGTGGACCTTGATGGCCACGATGTAGAGTCCGGTGCGCGAGAAGAAATCGATGACGTTGCCGGGGCGGCCGGAGGGGAAGCGGAAGTTGTCGGGCTTGATGAGGACGAGGGTGCGTTCCGGTTTCTCGTGGGCCGGGTAACGGATGACGTTCTCCAGCAGTCCGCCGTCGGTGGCAGAGAAGCGCGCCCAGATGCGAAGTTTCTCGGCGGCTTCCTCAGCGGTGGGAGCGGCGAGCACGGCGGGTTCGAAGTACCGGACCTGACCGGACTCATCGAGGATGAGGTCGCCGAAGGAGTCGCGGATCGTTTCACCGCCCCGCGGGGTATGGGTGAAGCTGCCGACCACGGAGCGGACCTTGCGCACGGCTTCCTCGCCCTTGAAGAGCAGCATCATGACTCGGCGTCGTTCGCCGGTGGTGGGATGCGGGGCGAGGTTTTGGAGGACGTAATCGCGGATGAGTTCTTGGATGCGGCGGTCCTGGGGGTCGGCGGCGGAGACGATCTGGGCGGCGTAGGCGTCGACCAGTTCACGCGACGGCGCGAACATGCGTGCGCCGGCGAGTTCGAGACCCGTGCGAGCGATGAGCCGAGAAAAAATCCCGCCGGTGCGGGATTTCAGGAGGGTGTACGGCGTGAGGATGACGTAGGCGAGCTGCTCGGGCATACGGGGTACGGACTAGGAAGCGGGTTCGGCCGGAGCGGGGGTGGAGCCGCCGGCGGGTGAGGGGACCGGAGTTTCGGGAGCGGGCGTTGGGATTGGGGCCGCGGCGGCGGGGGGCGTCATCGATTTGGAGCCGAGGATCTTGAACATGACCGCGCCGCAGGTAGGGCATTTGCCCTTCACGGCCTTGCGGCCGTTCTTCATCTGCTCTTCCACAGCGTCCGCGATGGGGCGCTTGGCTTTGCACTTCACACAGTAACCTTCGATCATAAGACCAGGCCTGGCGGGCGACCCATCACAGGCCGCAACCGGCGAGGAGACCATACGGACCGCCAACTTTGAGCGTCAACCGGCAAAACCCCGGGGTGCGGGGCGTGGGGGTGAGTTGGGGGGACGTCGGGCGGGGTGGGGAGGGTGTGGTGGGGGTAGGATGGGGACTAACGCTTTGCGCGAGCGGGATTTCTGAAAACAAAGACCCCCACCCCACTGGGAAGTGGGATGGGGGTCAAAGTGGGGGTGGGAGCTCGCCACGCTCTCTTTCCCAATCGCCGACGTTGGGCGCCACCATGGGCCGCCGGCTCCCCGACGCTGTTCTCCACGGCAAGCGGAGTTTTCGGCCTCGCAGCAGGGCCGTCCGGGCTCTTTCGATGCCCGGAATCTCGAGTGAGGCCTCTAAGCCCGCTTGGCTCGGCGGTTGCGCCGCCGGGTTGCGGACCGGGTCCAGACACGCCTGTGAGTAGCATCCGCGTCTGGGCCGTAGGCACCGGGTCGGCCCCCACTTGTGGTGGGGCGTTGGCCCGGTGGGACGGGTCTGACCTCTTACCTCTCAGGCTGCCTTCTCCTCACAGGCCAGCGGTGCCGCATGGCATCGCCGGCGTTGTGGAGGTGAGTCCCTTTGCCTTGGGACCGCGCCTCGCGTGGCCACTGCCCCGTTTGTCCCGCCTTTCGGCGTCTTTCGCTGGGCGCAACGGGGTCGAAACCTCATTTGCGCCAGGGTCGGTGGCTCCGTGCTGGCTCGCAGTAGCAGCCGTGCACCCGTTGGGTGACTGCGACTGATCCGGGCTCGAAACCGGCCCGGGATCCTGACTCGGCTTGGAGTGGTTTCTCATCACCCCTGACCGCGCAGTTCCTCAGTCGCGTTCGGTGACGTGCGACCGTCACCGGAGGAACTGGTGAATCCTGCCCGACGCTTTCGCAGCCCGAAGGCCTCTGAGAACGCGGGGACCAAGCCCACCAGCCGGACCTGATCTTTCCCCGGTCACCCGGGATTATCCTGGTGAAGGTTCCCGCCGGAGCGGGCTGTCATTCACCGTTCTTTCAAAGAACGATGCCCTTGTACCACGGATTCACGGGAATCCAATGGAATGATGTTCACCGTTGTTCACCAAGTTGTGCACCGGGCGGCGAGAGGAACGGGTTCACCGCCAGGCGCAGAAACCAGGGGGTGGATGGGTCCGCCGGCAACGGCACGGTGAGGTGTCTCCGCTCCTGTCCGGCTGGTAGCCCCTCGCGGTCCCCCGGCGCCGCCGTCAGCGTGACCGGTTGCCAGGGTCCGAGCACGTCGAAGGCTTGTTCGAGCACGATGGCCCCGGCGTTCTCCGCGGCGGGCATCCACGTGTACGAGACGTGCATGGCGTTCGTGGACAGCTGGAAGGCCGTCGCGGGGCCGTTCGGACCAAACACGTGGTCGACGAGGTCGGGAACGCCGTTGGCATTGAGGTCGGCTCCGGGTGCGCCCGTGAACTCCAAGGTGTCGGTTCCGCCCGGGGAACCGAGGACGAACCGGCTGGAGCGCCAACTTTCCGGGCGCGCGGGGTCGGGACGCTGGTGTGGGCGGATCAGCACCAGGGAGGGGTCCGGTTGGG
>JADLFD010000421.1 GCA_020845805.1 Verrucomicrobiales bacterium
CCCTCCAGGCGTACGCCGTTCCAGAAAACCGGGATACCTTCTCGCTCGTGGTGCCGCACGCGGTCTTCTACCGCATGAAAAGCGAGATCCTGTCGGCCAAGGTGGCGCATGACGAAGCGTTGCTGGATTGGTTCGTAGGTGTGCTCGGGGGCACCTACACCAACGCCGCCGACCCGCGCTCCCTCGCCGCCGCCGCAAGGGCCAGCGCCGCCGGCCGCGTGCTCGCTCTCCTCCTCGAATCGTCCCCTACCCAGTTCCGCCCGATTCTCGATCAGGTAGGCGTCTTCCGCACTCGTCTGCCCGCAGTCTACCTGGAGTGGCAGCGGGAGGGGTCCGAGACCGGGATGCCCACCGAACTGGTCCAGTCGCCCCAGCGATTCCAAGTCCGCGCCCGGATCGAACTTCTCGGCGCCACCAACCTCAACGGAATCCAGGTCGCCCTTCGCCTGCCCCCGAATCAGACCGTGCTCCGCGTGCTCGGCGAGACGATCCAGGCGGTCCGTTTCCCTCTCGCCGACGATGGGAAACCCGGTCCCGTCTCGCTCGCCTGGGACCTGGAATACGTCGGTTCCTTCCTCGAATCCTCGGTCGAGTTCGATCTCGAAGTGCTCGAACTTGGATCCGTGCCCTTGGGATTCGTGGCGAATTCGGTTTCAGCCCGCATCCTCGTCGCCCCTGAGGTGCGCGATCGCGACCTCGACGGGATGCCAGACACCTTCGAAGCAATGTACGGATTAAACCCCACCGAAGACGACCGGAACGGGGACCGCGATGGCGATCGGCTGACGAATGGCGAAGAGTTCCTCTGGGGAACCCGGCCTGACCTGGCGGACTCCGACGGCGACGCTCTCAGCGATCGCGAAGAACTCGTCCCCGGCGCGGATGGCGTCCGCTCCTCGCCCACGCACGCCGACTCCGATGCCGATGGGGTTGCTGACGCAGGGGACGGCGCCCCGTTCGATGCGGGAAGCACCCAAGTCTCGGGCGAGCCAGGGCGGATCGATTGGTCTCTGGATCGCGCGCGGGTGACCCTCACGCGCGCGGAACCCGCCGCGCTGGTCGCGATACGTTCCACTCCACCCGGAGCACTGCGTTGGCGGGCGGAGGTGGAGGATCCAACCCTCGTGGAAGCCAGTCCAACCTACGGCTCCGTCGCGGCAACTTCTTCCGCCTTCCTCGTCGGACTGCCGGCGGGCTTTCGCTGGCCCACCTCGGGGACCTATTCCACTCGGGTGCGGGTGCGCAACGAGGCGGATCCCCTCGCCGGTTCGACGGACTTGGAGGTCTGGGTGCAGGCCGACTTCGCCTCCGCCGTCACGGCTCACCTCAGCGAGAATCGCGATTCCCTCGTCCTCGAGTGGGAGGCGGTGGCGGGAATGCGCTACACGGTGGAGGGATCGGACGATCTCCAAACGTGGACGAAGTCGACCATCGCACCCGTCGCCGTCGGCACGCGGAGCTTGCGATGGTCGGAACCGCGAGCCGTGATCGAGGGCGCGGGCCGGGGACGCTTCTACCGGGTGCTGGCACAACCCCGCTGAGATCCCACCCCAGGGAAGTGCAGGGAGACCTGAGGACAACGTCGGACCCGTTCCCGAAGTGATCTGAAATCGCACCGACGCGAACGCTCAAAGCTCCCCCTGCCGTCCGCGGTGTTCGACGGGGTTCACCTGGCCCCAGGCTTTCGAGCTTCCCAGCAACCCACGCCTGAACTAAGACCCGGGTGCCCGCTCGCCCATGCCTGACGTCGCCACGCGATCCAGCTCCGGAACGACCGACTCCGCACTCCGCGTCCGGTTCTGGGGTGTGCGCGGCTCGGTCGCAGTGCCTGGCTCGGCCACCGCACGTTACGGCGGCAACACCGCCTGCGTCGAAGTCCGCTGCCAACGGCATCTGGTGATCCTCGACGCCGGAACCGGCATTCGCGAACTCGGGAAGCGGCTCAGCCCCCCCAACTCTGCCTCCACCGACCGCATCTGGCTTCTGATCACCCACACCCACTGGGATCACATCCAGGGCTTCCCCTTCTTCGCCCCGGTCTATGAAGCCCGCCGCCGCATTGGGATCCTCAGCCGCCGCGCCTCGCGGTCCGGCCTTCGACGCACCCTCGCCGCGGCCGTCGAGTCCCCATTCTTTCCCGTGCCCCTGCGCGAGATGCCCGGCAGCATCAGCTTTCGCGAACTTCGGAGTGAGAAGTTCCGCCTCGGCCCCTTTCGCGGCCAAACCGCACCCTTAAATCACCCGGGAGGCGGCGTCGCGTTCCGGCTCAATACGAAGTCCGGATCCGTCGCCTACATTCCCGATCACGAAATCCCCGCCCCGTCCCACCCTGGCTCCGGACGCCACACCGCCGCGGCTCACCGCCGGCAGGCGCGCATGCTCACGCTGGCGCGCGGCGTCGACCTCCTGATCCACGACGCCCAATACACGCCCGCCGAATACGCGCAGCGCGAAGGCTGGGGACACAGTGCCGTCGATCGTGTGGTCCGTTTCGCAGCCGAGGCCGGCGCGAAGACTCTGTTCCTCTTCCATCACGACCCCGACCGCAGCGATGCGCAAATGGATCAGTTCCTGACCGAAGCACGCACGCTGGCGCGCACCCTAAGCCCGAACCTGCGCGTCGAGGCGGCGCAGGAAGGCATGGAAGTCACCGCCGCCCATGGATCCCTCCACGTCCGCTCCCACTCCTGACCCCGGCCCCGCCCAACCGGCCCCCGGTGAAGGAATCTGGCTGCACCGGGCGGGTCAAACCTTTGGCCCCTACCAGCACGCGGAACTGCGTGCGTTCATCGAAGAAGGGCGCGCCGGAGCCGACGATCTCGTGTGGAGGCCCGGTGACGCCCAATGGCGACTCCTGCGGGACATCGAACCCGGCCCCCGCACCGCGGAGGCACCCGCGCGATTCCATCACGTGGCCCCGTGGCTATTTGTCCTTCGCTCGCTCGCCACCGTCGGCCTCTACCCGTTCTGGTGGTTCTGGATGAGCTGGCGCGAGGCCGCCCGTCGACAACCAATCGACCCTTCCGGAAGCAAGATCATGCCGTTCTGGCGCGCGTTCTTCAGCGTGTTCTGGTTCTACCCCCTGTGCCGCCAGATCCAAACCGACCGCAGCCGGACGGTGACCGCCATGACCGCCGTCGCCGCCATCGCCTTTTTCGCGATGACCCTTTGCAAGCGGCTCCCCGAACCGTGGTGGCTGGTTCAAATTTTCAGTTTCGTCCCAGTTCTCTACCCGGTCTGGCTCGTCGACCGCCTCAACCGCGAACAAAACCGCGGGTCGCCAGCCCGGGCACGCGTCCGGTTCTGGCATGCGCCCTTGATCCTCATCGGCCTGGCCTTGTGGCTGATCACCCTCCTCGATGGCCTGGGCATCATGCCCGAATCCCGGATCGTGACCGGTCGCGAGATGTCGCACTGGCATCGCAGCTGGCTGATCAACCAAGGACTCCTCGAGGAAGGCGAGGAGACCTTGTACTTCTACTCCGCGGGATGGCTGTGGCTGAGCGCCGATGGCAATCTCGTCACCGATCGCGGCCTGGTCTCCTACTATAAGGAAAACGGCGAGATCCTGTCCTACCGCGCCCCCTTCGAAGACATTCATCGGATCGAGGTGCAGGACGCCAACGCCTGGCCCGAGGATACCACGCTCAAAGTCTGGACCCGCGACGCCACCGCAGATGACGAATGGTTCTCGCTGATCCTTTCCCCCGAACAGGACCTCGATAACGACGTGGTCAACGAACTCCGCCGCCGTATCGGACCCGAAAAGGTCCAGCTCGCGAAACCAGCGACCGATCCCGCGCCCTAGCGCGGATGGTTACCCCAACCGCGCCGGCGAAACCTCTCCGCCGGTCCGTCGCTCCAGAATGGCCACCGCCGTCGCGTGGTCGTTCGTGTGGCTTATCGAGAGATGGATCGCGTCCGCCCCCCGCGCGCGCAGCAGCGTCGTCGCCTTGCCATGCAACTGCACCACGGGCTGTCCCGTCGCAAGTCGACTGATCTCGATGTCGTGCCACCCCAACTCCGCCCCGATCCCCGTCCCAAACGCCTTGGAAACCGCCTCCTTCGCCGCAAACCGCGCCGCCACCGCCGCCGCGGGACGCCCCTGCGCCCGGCAATACGCGATCTCCAGCGGCGTCAACAATCGTTCAATAAAGCGTGGGTCGAATCGCGCCATCGCGGATTCGATCCGCGAGATCTCCACCAGATCCGTGCCGAGGCCCAGGATCATGAGGAGGAAGGACCCAGACGGTAGTCCCGCATGACCTCGAGAAACTCCTTCACGGACTGGGGCAACCCCACAAAGACCGCGCGACTCACCAGGCTATGCCCAATGTTCAACTCCTCCATGTGCGGCACCTTCGCCAGGAGCGCGGGAAGATTGGACACCGTCAGACCATGCCCGGCATTGACCCGCAGCCCCACACTCCGCGCCAGCGCCGCACCCGCCGCCAGCCTCTGCAATTCCTGCTCCACGCCCGCTCCCTCTTGTACCCGCTCCGCGTACGCGCCCGTGTGCAGCTCGATGAACTGCGCCCCCGTGCGACCCGCGGCCTCGATCTGCGCCAGGTCCGGCGCGATGAACAGGCTCACCTCGATCCCCGCCACCCGCATCCGCGCACAGACGGAAGCCACGGCCTCGAACTGCGCGACCACATCCAATCCGCCTTCGGTCGTCACTTCCTGGCGACGCTCCGGCACAAGACACACGATGTCGGGCTTCACGCCCACCGCGATCTCCACGATCTCGGGCGCCAAGGCCATCTCGAGATTGAGACGGGTGCGGATGGAGCGACGCAGGGCCACCACGTCCCGATCCAGGATGTGCCGCCGATCCTCGCGCAGATGCGCCGTGATCCCGTGCGCCCCCGCCGCTTCACAAGCCAGCGCGGCCGCCACCGGATCCGGTTCGCCGTGGGCGCGATCCCGGTAGCGCGCTTCACGTAGCGTGGCGACGTGGTCGATATTGACGCCAAGTTTCAACAGGGAGGCAGGCATCGCGAAGGGAATCAGGGTTTCTTCGGTGCAGGCGAGGCGGGCGGAACAGTCGGCACGGGCGGTGCCCCCGCCGCGGCCCCGCTGCGTTCCGGTCGCCGCCGCGGCTGCAACGGGGCTGGTTCGATCCAGCCCGGGAATCCGGGGTTCTCCACCCAGCGCAGCAGATACATGAGCTCGAGCGATCCGAATCCCAACTGCGACTGACGCGTCAGGCCGAGTTTCGACGGCCCCTGCAACGTCACTTCCGTCACCGTCTCCCCCAGCGCAGGAACCACGGCATCGATCCACGCACTCCCCGAGACCGCCACCTCACCTGAAGGAGTCGTGGGCAGCGCGGCCACCGGTGCGGACATCATCGTCCCAAACTGGGCCAGGTGCTTGAACTGCACGAGTCGCCCAATCTGGTTGGTGTCCACCCGCCGCCGGGCCGGCCCCGCAGGACCCGCCGGAGAGGAGTTGGTCACGGTGACCACCCGACCGGTGACCTCCCAATCGTAAAACACCAGGTTCGTCCGACCCGCCACCTGCGAGATCAACTCCGGCGGAGCTGGTGGCGCGCCTTTCGCGGGCAGAAACAATCCCCCGAACAACATCTCCGTCTCCTCCTCGCGGATCGCCTCGAGGAACGGCGCAAAAAACGGCAGCCCGCGCAGCTCCAGGCGGCGCGCCTGGTTCGTCAACCGCAACCCGAACGACTGCCCCTGCCACATGCTGTTCGTCAGCAGCTTCACCGGCAGCACCGGCGCCACCTGCGCCATGAGATTGGTGGGCGACGAGACCGGACCCGCGAAGTACTGCTGCCACGGGCGGCTGGCCAAGGACCAGAAGTAGAACTCGCGCGGCCATTCCTTCACGCCCATGTCCGCCAGCCATGCCACTCGGCTCAGCCAGTTCTCCGAGCCCTGCATGGCCGTGAATCCCACCAACGGATCGGTCAGCACGCTCACCGGCACTTTCCACGGCTGAAGCACCAGCCCCAGCGGACGCGCATACTCCAGTTGCGCCTGGGTGCGCACGCGCCCATGACGCGATTCCGCGGTCGCTTGCACCCGCGGCCACTGGGCCACCGGACCGGGAGGCGCCTCCGCCCAACCCGCGAGTTTCGCCACCGCCGCCAAATCCGCTTCGGCGCGCCAGACCAGATTCGACAACGCAGGCGCCGGCGCATGCCCGCTGCGCAACCGGTCGCGCAGCACGTCAAATGCTCCCGCTCCACGCCCCATCACCACCCAGCCGTTGGTCGAGAAGAACCGGGCACCCGGTGCACCCGCGGTTCCCGCCAGTTCCCACGCAGTGCTCCCGGCGGCGGGCGCCGCGCCGCCCTGCACCGACGACAGCACACGTCCCAACTCCTGGCTGGCCAGACCCGCTGCGGCCTCCACCCGCGCCGCCCAGGCCCAGGACCGCACTTCCTGCGCATCGCCACGCACTTCCAGGAAGGATTCCCCCTCCAGCAGGGCGTCCACCACCGGCGTCAACGCGACCGCGTGGTTGGTCCCCGCCGTCGTTCCCGCGCCAAACCATCCCGGCATCGCCGCCGCCAGCTTGCGCGTCACCTCCGCGCGGAGCCTCTGCGATTCGGGTTTCGACAAGATCGCGCCGGTCACCGCCAGGTCCGGCCGGGACATCACCGCTTTCAGCCCCGCGAAGTGTTGCTGAACAAGGACGGGATCCCCCTTTCCCCCGGAGGGCTGGCAACCCGCTAAGAGTCCCACCACGAGGACGACGGTCGTTCTGGCCATGACGCGCATATGCAAGACCGCTCTCCATGCCAAAGGCACCGCCAACTCGCAATCGCCGTTTCGCA
>JADLFD010000422.1 GCA_020845805.1 Verrucomicrobiales bacterium
CCGGAACGCCTTCCTAGGACTTGCTGCGGTGGCCCAGTCACCGCCTCTCCCTCGCGCGGAGCGCCGGCGTCTCCTCTTGGCGAGCTTGGCGCCTTGGCGTGAGCCACCCCTTCATCGGCCTCACGCCCAGCCGCGAAGGCGCCAAGAAAAGCAGGCGACCTCCGAGGGTCGAATCCCGAGGCTCCCTTCCTTGGACTGCGCTGGTCCAGTCACCGCCTTCGCCTCGCGCGGAGCGCCGGCGTCTCCTCTTGGCGTGCTTGGCGCCTTGGCGTGAGCGCCTCGGAGCAGCCCCGTGCGGCCCCACGTAGCTGCCCCCCATCGCACTCGCGGGTTGCGCTATGACTTATCATGACTATTACTCCGGCGGTCATGCGAACCGCACTCAGGTTCACGGCGATGGGCGTGCTGGTCTTCGGCACGGTCTTCTGGCTTTTTGGCGGGCCCCATCTGGGCTGGACCAAAACCCAGGTCCCGGTGTCGCTCAAGGATCCCGTCACCGAACTGGAGTACACCGAGTGGCGCAGCAACTTCGTACCCGGCGTGGATTTCCTGGGCGGTTGCGTGCTCCTTTCCGCGTTGATCGGTGCCGCGGGTTGGCTGATCCCCCAGCGACGACGCCCTTCAACCCAAGCGCCGGCCTGAAGCGCGACCGCAACTCCACCCTGCTTTTTTCTCTTCGTTCCTGAACCTCAAAACCTATCCCAACCAGACCCTGCCTATGCGATCCCATCTGACCTCCACCCTCGCGCTCTGCGCGCTCACCTGCCTGGCTTCTGCCGCTCACGCGGCCTCCGCCAAGTTCGACTTCAAGGATGCCAAAGGCGTCAACACCGTGAACTTCACCCTCGATGCCCCGCTGGAGGCCATCAGCGGCTCCGCCAACGGTATTTCGGGAGAAGTCCATTTCGACCCCGCCAACCCGGCCGCCACCCAGGGCAAGATCATCGTCCAAGCGGCCTCCATGCAGGTGCCAAACGCGATGATGAAGGAGCACATGCTGGCCAAGGACTGGATGGACGCCACCGCGCACCCGACCCTCACCTTCGAGGTGGAATCCCTGGCCAACGCGTCCACCAGCGGCGACGTCACCACGGCGGAGGCCAAAGGGAAGATGACCATCAAAGGCGTCACCAAACCCGTCACTGTTCCGGTGAAGATCACTCACCTGAAAGACAAGCTCGCCGCGCGCACCAACGGGCAAATGAAAGGCGACCTCCTGGTGGTGCGCGCGAAGTTCACCGTGAAACGCACCGACTTCGGCATCAACCCCAAGGCGCCGGAAGACAAGGTGTCGGATGACGTGGAACTCACGCTCAGCGTGGCAGGCGCCGCGCCGAAGAGCTGAAACGCGGGAGGAAGTATCCCTGGGCGGAGTGCGTTCAAGCGCCTCCGCCCGCATTGCCGGCCGAAGCGGGAGTGGACTTCCCCATTCTCGGCTCGCCGCCCGGTTCCTGCCGGCGACTACGCGAGGATGGGTTTTACCACCTTGCCCGCGACGTCCGTGAGACGGAAGTCGCGGCCCTGGAATCGGAAGGTCACCCGTTCGTGGTCGAGGCCAAGGCAATGCAGGAGAGTCGCGTGGAGGTCGTGGATGTGAACGCCGTCCTTCACGATGTTGTAGCCCAGCTCGTCGGTCTCGCCGTGCACCATGCCGGGCTTGATCCCACCGCCGGCGAGCCACAGCGAATAGCATCGCGGATGATGATCGCGTCCGAAGCTTTCGCGCCTGAGTTCCCCCTGGCAGTAGCTGGTACGGCCAAACTCGCCGCCCCACACCACGAGGGTGTCGTCCAGTAATCCGCGGCGTTCCAGATCCAGCACCAGCGCTGCGCTGGCACGATCCGTGAGCCCCGCCTGCGTCCGGATCCCATCCGGCAATCCGCCGTGATGATCCCAGTCGCGATGGATGAGCTTCACGAAGCGCACGCCACGTTCCACCAGGCGTCGCGCCAACAGGCAGTTGTTGGCGAACGAAGCTTCCCCTGGTTTGGCGCCATACAGTTCCAGCGTCTCTTGGGACTCGTTCGCGATGTTCATCAACTCCGGCACGCTCGTTTGCATGCGGAAGGCCATCTCGTAGGCCTGAATGCGCGTCTCGATCTCCGGATCCCCCACCGCAGCCAGCTGGTCCCGGTTCAGCACATTCAGGTCGTCCAGCATGGCGCGTCGCGTGTCGGCGCTCACGCCCGGCGGGTTGGAGAAGAACAGGACCGGGTCGCCCGCCCCGCGGAATTGCACGCCCTGATGCCGGCTGGGCAGGAAGCCGGACCCCCAGTAGCGCGTTTGCAGCGACTGCCCGCCGCGTCCGGAGAGCAGCACAATGAACGCCGGCAGCGAATCGTTCTCGCTGCCCAACCCGTAGCTCGCCCAGGCGCCCAGCGTGGGGCGGCCCGGCTGCTGGTGGCCGGTGAAGAGATACGTCACCGCGGGATCGTGGTTGATGGGATCCGTGTGCACCGCGCGCAGCAGGCAGATGCGGTCCGCGATACGCCCGATGTGCGGCAGGATGCCCGAGATCTCGGTGCCGCACTGTCCCTGGGCTTTGAAATCGAACGGGCTGCCGACGCAGAACAGGTTCTTCTGCCCGCTGGTCATGCCCGTGATCCGCTGTCCCATGCGCACCGAATCCGGCAGATCCACGCCCGTCATCTCCTTCAGCTTGGGCTTGGGATCGTAGAGATCGAGATGCGAGGGCGCACCCGACTGGAACAGGTAGATGACCCGCTTGGCCCGCGCCGCATGGTGCAGGGGCTGGATCAGGCCTCCGCCGCGTCCGGTGGCGGCCGCGTCCCGCTGCAGCAGCGAGCCCAGGGCCATGGCGCCAAGTCCCAGGCCGGAACGGCGGAAGAACGCACGTCGCGTCAACTGGCCCGCCACGCGGCTTTCGAGTGAGGAGTTCATCAGGTTCGGATGGGATCGATCGCAGGAGTGGCGCGTCCGGCCTCAGCCTTTGGTGACGGCTTCGTCCAAGTTCAGCAAGGTGTTCGCGAGCATCGTCCAGGCGGCGAGTTCCGCGATGTCGACCTCCACCGGGGGGCGCGAGGCGCCGACGTGGATGAGCCGGTTGGCGGATTCGCGGTCCGCCGAGAACCGTTTCGTCTCGCGTTCGCAGGCGGCGGCCAGGACGCCCTGCTCGTTCCGGGTTGGTTTTCGGCCTACCACCACTCGAAACGCATATTCCAGCCGCGACTCGAACGTGTTACCGCCGCGCGTCAGCACCCGCTGCGCGAGCGCCCGCGCGGCTTCGACGTAGACGGGATCGTTGAGCAGCGCCAACGCCTGAAGCGGTGTGTTGGTGCGCGGACGACGCACCGTGCACACCTCGCGACTGGGAGCATCGAAGACGGTGAAGGACGCGTAGGGAATGGACCGTCGCCAGTAGGTGTAGAGTCCGCGGCGATAGTTCTCGGCCCCCTCACTCTGCTGGTAGTCGCTCGTGCCTTCGAACGACACCTGCGCCCACAACCCGGGTGGTTGATAGGGGAACACACTGGGGCCGCCGACCTTGGGGTTCAGCAAACCACTGGCCGACATGGCCACATCCCGGATGTTCTCGGCGTCCAGTCGGAACCGCGCGCCACGGGCGAGCAGACGATTCTCCGGATCGCGTTCGAGCCGTTCGGGGCCGACCACCGAATCCTGACGGTAGGTGGCGGACAGCACCACGCGCCGGTGGAAGGCTTTGACGTCCCATCCCGTGCGCACGAACTCCTCCGCCAGCCAGTCCAACAGTTCCGGGTGACTGGGCCATTCGCCCTGCGCACCGAACTCCTCGGAAGTCTTCACCAGCCCGGTACCGAACAGCCGCTGCCAGTAGTGATTGACGACCACGCGCGAAGTCAGCGGATTGGCGGGGTCCACCAGCCACCGGGCCAGCCCCAGCCGGTTGCGCGGCAGCCCTTCCTTCCACGGGAGGATCGCCTCGGGCACCCCGGGATCCACCTTGTCCCCCAGCTGATTGTACTGGCCGCGGAGGCGCATCTGCGTTTCGCGCGCGGGCGTCGCCTGCTGCATGACCATCGCGGTGGCCCAGGATTGGCGCTCGCCATCGCGCTCCTTGCGTTTGGCGGCCAGCACCTGCTGCGCGCCGCTCACCTCCGGCACGAACCGTTGGCGGTAGTACCCACGAAGTTCCTTCCGCGCCGCCTCGCTCCTCGACTCCGGTGCCTGCGCCAACGCCGCGCGCACGGCATCGGGATAGTCGAGGTACTCGCTCAATCCCGATCCGGAGCTGGCCTGAACGCGGAACGAACGGAGTCGTGCCTCGCCCTGGCGTCCGTCAAAAATCAGCCGCAGGCGGATCCGGGTTCCCGACTGGAATCCGAACGTGTCCCGCACGGCAAAAGCGGCAGACAACTCGACGTGATTCGTGGGGTTGGGTGCCCAGCTCGTTTCCAGGTTCCCGTCGATGGCCAGGCGTGGGGCCTGGGCGCCCGGAGTCCCCGTCCCGGCGGCGCGCTCCAGGACCAGCGTCGCCGTCGTCGCCGGCGAGCCGTCCAACCGGACCTCGGCGAAGGCGGCCTCCGCGCTCTGGACGAGCTTGAGCAACACCTTGTTCTCTCCCGCTCGCAGTCCGATCCGCACCCGTTCCGGACCCTCATTCTTGCCACGCGCTCCCGGTCGCGCGTGGACCGGCTTCCCGTTCACCCACACGCGAACTCCGCCCGGGGTTCGTAGTTGAAGGTCCGCGAAACAGGATTCCGACACCGTCCAGGTCCGGGTGACGTAGGTCGCACCTTCGCCCGCCGACACGGGGACGCGGTCCGTCTCGGAACCTGCGGGTGCAGCTTTCCACGCGAGGCTGCCATCGCCAAAGAGCGCGGCCGGATCCGAGTTCTTCTCTGGTCCGAACTCCTTCTCATAGGCTTCCTTGGCGGACGATGCCTGGAAGGGGCCGACGGCCTGCCAGGGCCCCGATTTGACGCCCTCGCCGGGCCAGCGTTCCGCCGCCGGATCCAGGCTCTCCACCTCCGCTTCCAGTTGTGCCAGGCGAAACTTGCCATCCTGGCCGAGCCCCGGCCCGCGACGGTTGGTGCCGTGCTCCTCCGGCAGCGCTTCGATCCGGAACCCGGTCAACCCCCGGGCCTGGGTGTCGAACTCCAGTTCGTAGACGGCGTTGGACCCGCGAGCGGGGTCCAGGGTCACCCTGCCCTCCGCACCGATGCTGAGTTCCGTCGCGCGCGCACGGGCGGCCACCGGAGTGAGCGGAGTCCAACCCTCGACGGACTCGCGGCGATGGCGCGTGCTCCAGGCCGTTTCGGCGTCGTCCCATGCGGGTCGCGGCGTTTCGGTGAGCAGGGCGAAGGCGGTTTCCAACGCGGCTGCCTCGCGATCCAACTGCTCCGCACGCGCGCGCTGTTCCGGACTCTCCAGTGTGATGCGCGGCACGGGGTTCAGTTCCTCACGGTCGAGACCGTTCTCCGGAGTGTCGTAGAAGAACGCGAAGAAACGGTAGTAATCGCGGGTGCTGATGGGGTCGTACTTGTGATCGTGGCACTCGGCACAGGCCATGGAGGTCCCCAGCCAGACCCGCGCGGTGGTATCCACGCGGCCCACGGCGTATTTCACGATGTACTCCTCCGGCAGGGCGCCGCCTTCGGAGGTGGTCATTTCGTTGCGGTGAAAGCCGGTGGCCACCAGCTGATCCCGCGAGGGGTTGGGCAGCAGATCCCCTGCGAGCTGATCCACGGTGAATTCATCAAACGGCTGATTTCGGTTGAACGCGCGAATCACCCATTCGCGCCAGCGCCACAGGTCGCGATGGCGATCATGATGGTAGCCCTGCGTCTCCCCGTAGCGCGCCAGGTCCAGCCACTGCTGCGCCATGCGCTCACCGTAGTGGGGCGAAGCGAGCAGACGGTCCACCACCTTCGCCTCCGCGCCCGCCTCGGGATCCGCTAGGAACCCGTCGATCTCTTCCACAGTCGGAGGGAGTCCGGTCAGGTCCAGCGACACGCGGCGCAACCATTTTTCGCGCGGTGCCTCGGGTGAAGGGACCACTCCCTCACGCTCCAACCGTGCCAGAACAAAACGGTCGAGGTCGGACCGCACCCAATTCGTCGCGCGCACCGCCGGCGGATCCACACGCTTGGGGGGCAGATAGGCCCAGTGCCCCTCGAATGGCGCGCCCTGCTCGATCCAACGACGCAGCAACTCCACGTTGGCCGAAGACAGCGGCTTCTTCATTTCCGCTGGCGGCATGCGGTCGTCGGCATTCTCCGTGGTAATGCGATGCCAGAGTTCCGACGCCTCCAACTGGCCAGGGACGAGGGCGGCCTTGCCGGATTTCAAAGCCTTGCGCGCGTCGGTCTCCCGATCCAACCGCAAACCGGCCTTGCGCGCTTTCTCGTCGGGTCCATGGCAGGCGAAGCAATGTTCGGACAGCACCGACCTGACCTCGCGATTGTACGAAATGGCAGGCTCGGCCCCGGTGGCTCCATTCGCCAAGCGCCCCAGCAGCACGAGCCACACCGCCATCGTGAACGTGCGGCCGGGTGCCAGAAACGGGTGAGCCAGGGAGCGAAGCCGGATCCGGCCGGGTCCATCCGGGGGAGGCACCACGCCGGGCGTGAGGCTGGGAGCTTGCTGAAGCGGGGAATGAGCCATGACGTCGGTCCTGGATTCTCGTGGGCTGGGGTACGGGTGCGTGGTCGGGATTCTGGTGTGGAAACGTACGGAGTGCTTACGCGGACTGCACGTGGAAAGTCTGCGAACCTCACTGGCCCGACCCGCACCGGATGGCCACCCGGGGACCGCCGCGCTTCCGCCATCGCCTTCCGTCCTCTGAATTCCTAGGATCCCCCCACGATGCGCCTGCCCGCCATCCTCCTTGTTCTGGCCCTTTCGTCGTGTCTGACCGCGCCTGGAACGCACGCCGCCGACCTGAAACCGGCTTTGGAAAGCATCACTGCCGCGGAACTGGCCGCGCGCACCATGCACATTGCATCGGACAAGTATGAAGGCCGCGGCCCCGGGGATCCCACGGAGCCGGCCTTGCTCCAACATCTGGTGGACTCCTTTCAGTCGATGGGCTTGCAGCCCGGGAACCCCGACGGCACCTGGTACCAGGACGTTCCCCTGGTGGGAATCCGGTCGGCTGTGGAAGCGCGCATCGCCCGGGGCGACACGAATGAGACCTGGCAATTCCCGCAGGACTACGTGGCCTGGTCGCCCTGGGTTCGCGAACGGGTCGACGTCGCGCCTTCCGAACTCGTCTTCGTCGGCTACGGGGTGGTCGCCCCGGAATTCGGCTGGGACGACTACAAGGACGTCGACGTACGCGGCAAGACCCTGGTCATGCTCGTCAACGACCCGGCCCTTCCCGACCCCGCGGCGCCCTCACGCCTCGATCCCGCCCAGTTCCGCGGTTCGGCCATGACCTACTATGGTCGGTGGACCTACAAATTCGAGATCGCCGCACGCAAGGGTGCCGCCGCCGCGCTCGTGGTCCACGAAACCGGCCCGGCCGGTTATCCTTACTTCGTCGTGATCAACTCCTGGGG
This sequence comes from Verrucomicrobiales bacterium, assembly GCA_020845805.1. Lineage (GTDB taxonomy): Bacteria > Verrucomicrobiota > Verrucomicrobiia > Limisphaerales > CAIMTB01 > CAIMTB01. The sequence goes on from JADLFD010000422.1 coordinate 7,503, forward strand.
CCGTGAGAACTTCGATCTCCAGACCGCGGACGCCAACACCAACGAAGTGCCGGTCTGTGGCTGGGTCAGCCTGGAACGCATGCAGCGGTTGGCGCGCGAATCCGGATTTGAGTTCCTGGAACTGAAGAAGCGTGCGCTCAGCCGTGATTTCAAGCCGTTGTCCCTGGGAGCCACCTTCTCCGCCACGGCCAGCAACACCCTGCGTCGCGTGCAGTCGCGCAACGTCGTGGCCAAGCTCGAAGGCGCCCACGCCGAACGCCGCTCCGAGTACGTGGTCTACACGGCGCACTGGGATCACCTGGGCAAGGACAGCCGGCTGGAAGGCGACCAGATCTTCAACGGCGCACTCGATAACGCGAGCGGCACCGCCGCGTTGCTGGAGATCGCGGAAGCCTTCACCAAGCTCGATTCACGCCCCGACCGAACGTTGATCTTCCTGGCGGTGACTGCGGAGGAGCAGGGATTGCTCGGCGCCAAATATTATGCGGAGCACCCCCTCTATCCCCTCGTCTCCACCCTCGCCAACCTCAACATCGACGGAGTGAACGTCGCCGGCCGGCAAAAGGACATCGGCGTGGTGGGCCACGGCCAGAACACCCTCGAGGACCTGCTCGCCGTGGCCGCGCGAACCCAGCAACGCAGCGTGCGCCCCGAAGCCGAACCCGAGAAGGGAGGGTACTATCGCTCGGACCACTTCGAGTTCGCCAAGGTCGGCGTCCCAGCCCTGTTCCTGGATTCCATCTCGGATGATGTTTTGGGACGTCCGCCCGGCTACGGGCGCATGCGGCGCGACGAGTATCTCGACGAGGACTACCACAAGGTCTCGGACGAGATGAAATCCTGGTGGGACTTGAGCGGCGCGGTGGAGGACGCGCGACTTCTCGTCCGCGTGGGCTACGACGTGGCCCAGACCGACTCGTGGCCGGAGTGGAAGGCCGGCTCCGAGTTCAAGGCCCGCCGTGAGGCATCTCTGAAGCAGGCGCGCGCCGCCCGGTCCGAGACACCCCCTGGAAAGTAAGCGGAGCTCACTCCCTGGACTTGCGGTGACGCACTCACCGCCTCTCCCTCGCGCGGAGCGCCGGCGTCTCCTCTTGGCGAGCTTGGCGCCTTGGCGTGAACCACCCTCTCTTCGGCCTCACGCCAAGTCGCGAAGGCGCCAAGAAAGGCAGAAGACCTCCGAGGGCCGAATCCCGGAACGCCCCTCCTTGGACTGCGGTGACCCAGTCACCACCTTC
>JADLFD010000423.1 GCA_020845805.1 Verrucomicrobiales bacterium
ACTCGCGGCGTGTGGTCTCCGCAGCGGACGCCGAGATCCGCGGGCAGTTCGATCCCGCCGGCACGTTCACCCTCGTGGCGGGCAACGTCACGCTCTGGCGCCCATGGAATCGGCCGTCCGGCACCAATGAACTCCTGAACTCGGGCACCCTGCACCTCATCGCGCCGTCCGCCCTCGCTTCGCTCGCCGTCACCGATGGCAATCTCCACTGCAACAGCGACACCACCATCAGCAACCTGACGGTGGGTTCGAGGGCCGACTTCCGAACCGCCACTCGCCTCCTGGTCACCGGCAACGCCAGCATGCGACAGGGTCTCGCTGTGATCGGGGGCGGCACGGTGGAATTCGCGGGCACCACGGTCCTCACCAACGGCACGCAAAGTGGCGGCGTCTACGTGGGCCACGGCGTGCTCCGCAATTCAGGCACCTGGCGGCAGGCGATCGCGGGTTCGCAGGGCACCTTCATCTCCCGGGTCAATGAGGACCGTGTGCTCGGCACCGGCGTTTTCGAGAACACCGGTACCTTCGAACTGGTCACCCAACGTCCCCTGGAGGTTCACATCCCGTTCCGCAACACCGGCCGCGTCCTCCTGGGCCGCGCCACGGTCGTCTTCGATGCCAACCCCGCCTTTTCCCCACCGCACAACGGCGCGTTCCTCCCGCAGTCGGGCAGCGAACTCGAGCTCAACAACACCACCCTCGACTACAGCGCCGCCGGAACCCTCGACCTCGCCGCCGGAACCCTGCGGGGCATCGGCACCGTCCGGGCCGTCGGTACCAGCCCGCGGCCGAAGATCATCAACCGCGGTGTCCTGCGCCCCGGCAATCCCATCGGCACCCTGACCTTCAACGCCACCGACGGCTTCGAACAGACCGCCACCGGCGAACTCGTCATCGCGATTGGAGCCGCGGGCGCCAGCAACCTGCGCTGCGACGGGACGGCGGCCGCCCTCGCCGGCACGCTCACGGTGGAACTGCTCGACGGGTTCTCACCGGCGATCGGTCAGACGTACAGCGTGCTGAACACGGCCGGGCGCACCGGAGAATTCACCACGCTCAAACTTCCCAGCCCCGGTGCCGGCCGGAAGTTCGAGGTCACCTACACCGCCACCCGGGTGGACCTTCAGGTGGTCGCCCAATAAGGCGCTCTCCATAGCCCAAGCCCGCATCCGGCCGTCGCCGTAGGCGACCGTGGAGTGCTGGGACGCAGTCAACGCCTTGGGATCGCGCGGAGCGCGGGGAGACACGCTGAGGATTGCTCGGACTGGGGGTGTGCGGTGGGAAGCGTTCGAAAGCGGGAACAAGTTCCCGCTCCAAAGGGCTCTGCCCACTCGGTGTCCTCCCGGTTTATCGATGAGCCGTCCCAGCGGCACGGCCGTGCCATCCTTCGCCCGGCCCCGAGCCTACCACGATTGTCAGAACCCCAACCCACGATGAACCTCGCACTCGGAAGCGGCTGCCGCCACGCACTCCTCGTCCCGACCAGCATGGGCGTCCGCATCCCCCCCTCCACGGGCCACCCGTGCACGTGGGAGGCACCTTCTCCATGCAGGTGACCTCCGCCTTTGCCACCACCCTGCGCGAAGTCATCGATACCAACCGCCACCTCTGGGGGCGCCATCCTCTCCGCCGGCGACACCTGGTTCGTGGTCGAACCGCGCGAAATCACCGTGCTCGACCGCATCGGCGGCGGTGACGGCTTCGTCGGCGGACTCCTCTACGCCCTCCTGCGCGGGTGGGAACCGGAAAAGTGGATCCAGTTCGGATGGGCCAGCGGCGCCCTCGCCACCACCCTGCTCACCGACTACGCGCAGGCCGCGGACGAAGCCCAGATCTGGGGCATCTGGAAAGGCAACGCGCGGGCTCCGCGCTGAGGCCCCGTCGCCTCCGCGCGACTCCCGGCCAGGAGGTTGTCATTGGGCAGACGGGGAAGCAGGGTGCGATGCGATACGCTTGCCGTTCGTCGCACTCGAAGTCGCATGCCGTGTCGCCCCGGTCCTCCTGGGAGTTCAGGGGACAGCTGCGCTACCTCCGCAACCAGGGAAACGGCACGTTTACCGATGTCACCGCCGACGTGCATCTGAACCGTATCTGCCATTCCATGGGTTCCAATTTCGTGAGACGCACACCGCCTCGCCCTGGACCACGGTGATCAGATCCGCGAAGGCAACCCTCTCCCCGAGCCAGCTCGACTCCGCCCCGTGAATCTCACTCGCGAAGCAACTCGACGCCCACCCTCCCGAACATCCACAGATTTCACAGAGCAACACGCGATCGAGCGTCTCAGTCCTCACTCAGGTCACCCCCAACTCAGTGTCCCTCCGCGACGGTGGCCACTCTCAGTCTCTCCCACGATCGTCAGTGCGAACCCCTTTCTGCGCAGGCGGAGGGGCTGAATCCAAACGCGGGATGTCGTAACGAAATGCCTCCGCGCCATCGAAATCGTACCAGACGAGATCGAGCCGGTTCGCAGCGTACTCCACCTCCAGATTCCCAGGCGAAGCCTCGAAACGCATCGGACGTCCCGTAAACGGGTTGAGCAGCGGGCCGCCGACCTCTGAGCCGTCAGTTGCCCCACGGCGATTCCGCAACCCTACCGCCAGCGCCCTTCGCAATTCGGCGAGCGTGTTCGCTTTGGGCTCTGGCTCCGAACTGCGGAAGAAGTCCTGAACAGCAGGAGAATCGCATGCGTCCGCGGCCAGCATGCTGAGGGCATTCCTCACCTCGCCGCCGAGCCGCCTTCCGATCGTCTCCACCTTTCCGGGTGGCACGACGGGAAGCGTCAGGATCCCCACCGAGTACACCGCGACCGCCGCCACCGCTCCCAATCGATCGGGCAGGGTGAGCCACGGGACGACTCCCTGCGGATGAAATCGCGTCATTCCCCCGAGGAACGCCGCGAGCGCCAGCACCCAGGCCGGATACAACAGCGCTTCCGAAAGGGCCGCCTTCCACGTGCTCAAGGTCTGGCCTTCGGACCGCACGGGCCGCCAGTGCAGAGTGACGTCTTGGGCCATGCCGTGCGTGGTCAACCGTGCCGACAACTTGGTCGCGACGGCGGACCCGGCCACGATCGAGGCAAGTTCGGGGTTACGCACACGGAGCGGATAGGGGCTCATGGCCGGCCGTGAGCGGGAGGTGAAGTCGGGAATCCCGCAGTACCGCACCTGCCAACCTTCAGCCTCCGCTCGGAACCGTCCGAACACATAGAGATCGCAAACGAGGGACTGCGCCCCCACCCCGGTGAGCCGCATCGGATAGACGGCCGTTGGGGTGGCGAATCGAAACAGCAGTGGATGCAACGGCGCCACCAACCCCGGACTGCGATTTCGGACCCGAGCTGCCACGAAGATCCATCCCTGCGCCAGATAGTCCTGAGCCACCGGAGCGATCCCGGCCGGCACCGCAAATCCACGACTCTCCAGCCAGGCGGTCAGATGGTCCCCTTTGGTGGCCGAGAGCGTCACCACCTCGAAGACGCCGGCCCGCTCCTCGGAGAGCACGGTCACCTCGGACGCCAGTCCCAGCATCGACCCCGTCTCGCCGCCCTTGGCCTTGCCCAGTGAGGGCAACAGCATGGAGAACAGAATCAGGAGGAAGCCCAGCACCACCATCACGTCGACGAATCGGACGGGGAGCTTGCGCTGACGTCTCCAACGGCCGACGAGAATTGCCAGCCAGGCCGCCGCGCCCCCGAGCCAGGTCCAACGCACTTCGGACAGGACCCGCGGTTGGAAGATCGACTGGAGCGTGGGAAACAAACCCGGATCCGCAGGCCGAATCGTGAGCGGCTTGGAAGGCAGCGGTATGATCCAGCTCAGGTTCGTCGCCTGAGATTGCACCGTCGTCTCCACCACGAGGGTTTCCACCCCGTCCTCCCAATGAATTAGCGCCCGTTGTTCGGGTGTCTCAGCCCGCGCGTAAGCCGCGGGCGAAAACACCTTACCGTCACCCCGAGCCGAGGGCCCAAGCCCCGCACCCCAAACCATCCCCAGCCAAACCAGCAAATGACAGAGTCGCCTCAACGGATCCCTCTGCCCTCACCGTACGCCGGTCGAAAGCCGCCGAAAAGCACGCTCCGTTCCGACCGCGCCGAGTGACACCCTCGGCGCTCCCCATCTCTGGGGCGGACCTCACCCACCCGCTCCTCTGACTCAAGCACCGTCCACCCACACGTCATACGCCCGTTCTCACCCTGCTCGCTCGGCGGCGGGATGATGCCTCATCCACCGGATCACCGAGGAAGATCCCAATCCCGACAAAAATAACTGTGACCAACCCGAATTCCTGGCGTCTATCGCCGGGTATCCCGCCACAACCTCACCCTGCTCAACCCTACCAATGGCCATGAACTCACCCTCCTCGGATGGCCCCCTCACCGCGAACGCCACCGCCACCGAACGCTCCATCCCGCAGGAAGCCTTCGACTGGTACGACGAATACGCCCACGGCATCATCGATCGCCGCACCTTCATGGCCCGCCTGGCCAAGCTGAGCGCGGCCGGTTTCACCATGCCGGTGCTTCTGGGCGCCCTGATGCCCAACTACGCTCAGGCCGAGCAGGTCTCCTTCAACGACCCCGAGATCAAGGCCCGGTACGTCACCTTCCCCTCCCCCCAAGGCCATGGGGAAGGACGCGGTTACCTGGTGGTCCCCACGGCGCGGACCACCAAGGGGCCGGTGGTCCTGGTCGTTCACGAGAACCGCGGACTCAACCCCTACATCGCTGATGTCGCCCGGCGACTGGCCAAACAGGGATTTGTTGCCCTCGCGCCGGATGCACTTCATCCCGTCGGCGGCTACCCTGGCAACGACGATGAAGGTCGGTCCAAGCAGAGCTCCCTCGATCGCGCCAAGATCGAGCAGGACTTCATCGCGGCGGCAAAATTCCTGAAAGCGCACGAACTGAGCAGCGGGAAACTCGGAGCCGTCGGATTCTGCTTCGGCGGGTACATCGTCAATATGCTGGCGGCGGTGGTCCCCGATACCCTGAACGCCGGGGTCCCGTTCTACGGCACCCCGGCGGCCAAGGAACTTCGCAAGCACATCAAGGCGCCGCTGCTGATCCAACTCGCCGAACTCGACGAACGCGTCAATGCCAGCTGGACGGAATACGAGCAGGACTTGAAGGCCGCGGGTGTGGCCTACGAGATGCACCTTTATCCCAAGTGCAATCACGGCTTTCACAACGATTCCACAGGCCGCTACGACGCCGAGAACGCCAAACTGGCCTGGGATCGCACGATCGCCTTCTTCAAAAAACACCTGGCCTGAACCCAGCCGCGCCGGACGGAGCCCAGGTGCGAAACCATTCCGCTGCCGGAGGCCGGAAGGGCAGGATGAACCGGACCACCGGGAGGGGCGGAGGGTGCGTGGTTCTCGGGCGCCCTTGCGGCCTCCCCAATCCCATCCTGCTCCTCCTGTTCCGACCTTTCCCCGCAACCATTTGATCGTGCACCAGCCAGCGCCACCCATTACCTCGGCGTGGCGAGCGGCCGGCTGGTCAGCAAACCAATGCCGCGCCCCTGGCTGCCCACAGCACAATAGTAGAGATAAAACGTGTCGGTCTCCGGCCGGTAGACCAGGGAGGTCTTATGCGCGTACTGGCGGTCGAGACCACCCGGATGTCCGCCGGCGCGATACAAGGGTTCCGGGTGCGCGGTCCAATGGACGAGATCGCGCGAGAAGGCCACCATGATATGGGCGCCGCCTCGGCCAACACCGAAGTAAAACATCACCCAGTGATCGCCGTCGCGGTAGACCTTCGGGTCGGAGGCGAACTGCTCGTCGAAGCCTCCCGCGCGGATGCGCACCACGGGGTTCGCCGGATACCGCATCCAGGACAGCAGATCCGTGGAGAACGCGAGGCCCGTCTGCTCAATCCCGCCCTGGGCCGCGTTGTAGAAGTTGAAGAACCGTCCCTGGTGCTCCACCAGCCACGGCTGATAGGTGCAGTCCTTTTCCCAAGCCGCACAATCGGGATCCTGAACGCCGAGGATCGGGGCGTGCTTCGCGCGGCGCCACGACAAGCCCTCGTCGCTGATCGCCACGCCTTCATACCCGGGACGCAGTTCGTACCCGCCCTGGCGCGGGTAACAGCCATAGAGCGTCCAGAACCGGCCGTCGCGACGCTTCAGAACTCGCGCGGCCTTGAGATCGTAGGATTCGTAGAGGTAGGCGCCAACGACGCACCCACCGTGGTCGAATTCGTTCGTGGGACCAAACCCCATCGCCAGCCTGGGTTGGGTCCAGTGCAGGAGATTGGTGCTCTCCGCCACGAACGAATTGTACCCGTGCCCATCGAACCCAATGAAACTCATGAGCCAAGTGCCTGGCTTGCCGGGAAGCTGATAGACCGTGGGGCAGTCGGTGTTCTTGAAACTTTCGTGACCCGGAATCTTGGGCTCCGCGGCGATCACGTGGTCGGGCCAATAGTGCCAGCCGCGAAACGGCGCGGCCCAGCGATCCAGCGTGGGGGGATCGAGGTCAGGCCCGAGTGACTCGGCGCGAAGGTCGATGGCTGCCACGAAAACCCACGCCGCAATCAGAAACCGGACATGACACCAAGGCCAGCCCCATGCTCCGCAGAGGTCCGCGCGAAAGCCCTCCACTGGGCGCGCTTGGTCCCGTCGTGACACCCTCGACGCTGCGAGACGTTGTGTCAGGTCTCGTACCCAGTCAGTCAGGCGCCACATCGATAGATTCATGGTGGGAAGGGTTGCCGCCCGGACGGCGGCCCAGCGGTCCACGCGGTCCCAACCACCCGCCGCCCGGGTCAGGAGGGTTCAATCAGTGAATGTTGAGTTGGTAACCACCCACCGCACAGCCGAAGCCACTCAGGCAAACCACGGCGACCGTGCTCACGCCGACCAAGAGGAGGCTCAGCACCACCTTCGTCGGCGCCGATCTTCCGAACCGACAACCCAGCATCACGCCCGCCACCAAACCGCCCGCGGCACTGCCCAGAAACATCATCGCCGGCGCTGCCGCTCCGTTGCGGTCCAGCATGGCGGCCAGGGTGGTCAGGACGGGCGGCCCCAACAGCGCCGCCCCAAGAACCGTCCAGTGAAAGCGCCCCCAGGGGGACGCGACCGGGATCTCCGGAAGAGGTTGGGGATCGTTCGTCGGATTCATCGTCATCGTGTTTCAGCGCCACCGCATGAGTTCGTCGCGAGCCTCACCTCCCGGTGGAGCCCGTTTCCGAGGGCCGTGGAATGCCCCTACGCCACCATCCCACCCTACTTCTTCCGCACATACTCGATGGACACGACCTTCTGTTCCGCGCCATCCGCGCCCACCATGTACATGGCAAACACCTGGTGGTCGTCGTCCACGTATTGGGTCACCGACTTGTATTTGGCCGGCTTCCCGTCCATCCCCGGGCCTTCCGCCGTCATGGTCAGCGTCTTCTTCGCCTTGTCCAGGGTTCCTTCGAACATCAGCGGCTTCGTGCTCATCGAATCCACCCAGACGCTCACGTACTTCCGGGTTGCCGGATCATAACCGTCGAGACCCCGGCCCTGAAACGGCATGCCCCCGAAGTCCCCGCGGAACTCCGTCGCCAGCCAGAGGCCTGCGCATTCCATCTTGGCGATCATGACGCCTTTGGAGTCGCCGCCTTCGTTCTTGATCGTGGCCACCCATTCGCCCGCCAACCGCTTGAGGGCTTCATGCTCGGGGCCGGGAGTCACCGGGGCCTGAGCTAACCCTCGGGCGCCAGGCAGGAGCAGCACCAGAGCCAGGAACCCTGCGCGCCAGGGGGAGATGAGAGGCGTTTTCATAGAATGATGCACCAAGGTGAAGTTGGTCCGTCGTTGTAGTTCAGTCTGTCCGGGTGGGAACAGTGCCATTTCTCCCGCCGCTTCCTGTCCGTGTCAACGACGGTCCCCGCGTTCCGACTCGGAGGGAGGAGCTCTGGTCTGCTGCGGGAGCCGGGAACGACAGGTTACGCAAGAGCTGACGGAGTGAAAGCGGGGTAGTTGATGCCCGGCTTCGTGACGTGCTCCACCCCAGCCTGAGCATCCCGTCCATCTCGGATCCCCCCCTTCTTGGCGCCTTCGCGCCTTGGCGTGAGAACTCAAGGCAGAGGGCTCGCGCCAAGCGGCCAAGTTCGCCAAGGGAACCGCCGCAGAACCCGACCCCATCACGTGCCGGCCATCCTTCACCCCGTCTCATCGAGTTCGCCGGGACAAACGTGGAACGTCCGATGGACGGCACGATCGGGACCGGCGGCGGGGAAGGCGCAATGCTGCTTGCCGTGGTGTTTGGCGTGCGCGTAATAAACGCCCGTTGACGGAGGGCGAGACAGGCACACGCCCCCATCGCCTCTGGCCGCGGAGGTGCGCCCCGGTCGCTCCTGTAGCTCAAATGGATAGAGCAGCGGTTTCCTAAACCGCGGATTCCGGTTCAATTCCGGACAGGAGTACCA
>JADLFD010000424.1 GCA_020845805.1 Verrucomicrobiales bacterium
GCAACGCTCGAGATGACAGAGGGTCGGCACGTCGATGCCCAACCCGCGCGCCGCGTCGAGGAGCGTCGCGCCACGCGGCACCTCGATCTCGCGCCCGTCGACGGTGACTTTCACCATGTCCGCCGAGACCGGCACCGGCTGGGGAGGAGTCGGTGTGCTCAATGGACCTCCACCGCCCCATAGGGGCAGACGTTGCGGCACGTGTCGCACTTGGTGCACCGCGATTGATCAATGCGATGTCGCTCGTAGGGCGCCAGGGGGATGGCGTCCACCGGACATTGCTGCGAACAGACCGTGCACCCGGTGCAACGGCTGCTGATCTCGTACCGGATCAGGGCCTGGCATTTCCCCGAAGGACAGCGCCCCTGGAGATGGGCGTCGTACTCGTCACGGAAGTATTTCAGCGTGGTCACCACCGGATTCGGCGCGGTCTTCCCCAAGCCGCACAAACTGCCCTGGCCCACCGAGTGCGCGAGACGCTCCAGCTCGACGATGTGCTCCGCACGCCCTTTCCCGGCACAAATCAGCTCCAGCAGATCCAGCATGCGGCGCGTGCCCACCCGGCAGAAGGTGCATTTCCCACACGATTGGTCCTGCGTGAACTTCAGGAAGTAACGCGCGATATCCACCATGCAGTCGGTGTCGTCCAACACCACCAGACCGCCGGACCCCATGATCGCCCCGACCTCGCGCAACGATTCGTAGTCCACGGGCGTATCGGCCAGGCTGGCCGGCACACAACCGCCCGAGGGCCCGCCAATCTGCACCGCCTTGAACCGCCGCCCTGCCGTCACGCCTCCGCCGATCTCATCCACGATCTCGCGGATGGTTGTGCCCATCGGTACCTCGATCAGTCCCCCGCGCTGCACTTTGCCCGCCAGGGCGAAAACCTTGGTACCCTTGCTCGATTTGGTGCCGATCGCGGCAAAGGCGTCCCCGCCACGCCGCAGGATCCACGGCACACACGCCAGGGTCTCCACGTTGTTGATCAAGGTGGGCTTGTCCCAGAGTCCCGACTCCGCCGGGAACGGGGGACGCAACCGTGGCATGCCGCGCCGGCCCTCAATGGAGGCAATGAGCGCCGTCTCCTCGCCGCACACGAACGCGCCCGCCCCCTCCTTGATGTAGACACGAAACGGCTTGGGCGTGCCGAGCAACCGGTCGCCCAGCCATCCTCGCTTCTCGAGCAGATCAATGGCCGCCTGGATCCGTTCCACCGCCAGCGGATACTCGCGGCGCACGTAGAAAATTCCCTCGGTCGCCCCGGTCGCCAGCGCCGAAATGGCCAGCCCCTCGATGATGCGATAGGGAAACGACTCCAGCAGCATGCGATCCATGAAGGCCCCCGGATCGCCCTCGTCGCCGTTGCAGATGACATACTTCTGGTCCGCCACCTGCCGACGCATGACCGCCCATTTGGGCCCGGTGGGGAACCCGGCGCCGCCGCGCCCGCGCAACCCGCTGCGCGTGACGTGGTCGATGATCTCGTCGGGCTTCAGTTCCACGAGACAACGCCGCAACGCGGCAAATCCGTCGTGCCGCAAATACTCCTCCAGATCCAGGGGATCCAGTTTGCCGAAGTGCTCGGAGGCAATGTGCACCTGCCGCCCCAGGAACGCGCGAGCGGGACCCGCCTTCATGTCCAACACACAGCGCTCCGTCGGGTGATCGTCCTGGTCGAGCAGCACCCGGTCCACCGCGCGCGCAGCGCTCTTGGTGATCCGACCCCACAAACTCGGCGGCCGAAACGCGTCGAACACGAGTTGCCGCGCCTCGCTGGGTTTCACCGCCGAGAAGAACTGCGAGGCGCGCCCGGGCTGCACCACTTCGATCAACGGGGTCTCGTGGCACATGCCCACGCAGCCCACGCGCTTCACTCGCACAGGAACGCCCACACGCTCCGCGGCGCGATGCAGTTCCGCAAACAACCGGTCACTCCCCTTCGCCATGCAACAGGACCCCAGCCCAACCCGGATCTCGGCCTGGCCCTCCAGGACCTGCGCCTCGCCATGGCCATGATGCGCGGCACACGCGCTGTGCCCCTCGGCGTGCGCCTCCAAAAACTCGCCGACCACCGCCGGCACGCGATCGGAATTCACCAGGCCGGTGGTCAACTGATCGAACCGCACGACCGGGGCCAGGGTGCAACACCCCAGGCAGGCCACCGGTTCGATGGTGAAATTCCCCTCCGGATCGGTGTCCGCACCCGCCGGGATCTTGAGGTGCCGACGCAACGCCTCCTCGACCCGGTCGGCGCCGCTCACATGACAGGCGGTGCCATGGCACACGTGCACCACATGCTTGCCCACCGGTTGATGCCGGAACTGATCGTAAAAGGTCGAGATGCCCCAGATTTGCGACGGCGTGATCTCGCTCACTTCGCACACGCGTCGCAGCGCCGGTTCGGGCAGGTAGCGATAGTGCTCCTGCAGCGCCTGCAGGATGGGAATCACCGCATCCCGCTGACGGCCCAGTCGCTGCACCGTCTCGTCCACGAACCGCAGATCCTCAGTTGGCACGCGCCACCTCCTTTCCCGCCGCGTCCGCGGC
>JADLFD010000425.1 GCA_020845805.1 Verrucomicrobiales bacterium
CGCGCACGATGGCGACGGTTGTGGCGGCAACAGATCCAGGACTGCCTGATCGCGGCGGTGCAGAACTGGCGGATCATGCTGCGCGAGCGCGAGCCCGCGACGAAGGTGCCCAGTGGGGGAGCGGGCGCCCTGAAGGTGCTTCCCAACCTCGTGATGGTTCAGCCGGCGGGCCGTGAAGCCCGAGAGTTGTGGGCCCGGAAGAGCCGATGCGCACGCACACATCGAAATGGCACACCTCCGTATGGCGAGAGCTGGAGGGAAGTTTTGAATGCTGGATCGCCCGGGGTCCGCGACAGCATCTGGGTGGGGGCGGAATAGCAGGCAAGCGAGAAGGCAGTGCTCTAATGGGATCGTCCACAGCGCTCCCGACAGATACTGAGTCCAACCCCATTCGGGCAACACGCCCCAGAGATGTGACCCCAAAGGGCGGCCACCCTCGCCGGAGGTCCCGGCATGCCCTCGGCTACCCAAAACTCCTCGCCTCGCGTCCCAGCAGCCCCTTTCACGTCCTTACGCGGGGATTTGGGACATCTCCCCGGTTGATTTCCCTGCCGGGTCCGTGGACAACTCGTGGGCACCGTCCCTGTCCCACACCGAGATCTTTTCACGGAGATCATGTTCATCCCAACCCCCTGATCGTCTTTGATGCGTCTTTGCGCATGTACAGGGAAGGCGAGGTGTTGCTGTGAGCGATTCCAGTTCCAGATCTGAGGAAACCATCTTTTCAACGGCGTTGCGCCGCGGACCGGACGAGCGTGCGGCCTACCTGGATGAGGCCTGTGCCGGTCAGCCGGAGTTGCGGCGCCGGGTCGATGAATTGCTCCGTCTCCAGACGCAGCTCGGGGAGTTCATGGAGAACGCCCAGGACTCTCCAGGCCCTTTCGATCCCGGCGCCCCAGCGGTCCTCCCGGAAGAACATCCCACCAACCGGATCGGCCGGTACAAGCTGCACCAGAAAATCGGCGAGGGCGGCTGCGGCGTCGTCTACATGGCGGAACAGGAGGAACCGGTCCGCCGTCGGGTCGCCTTGAAGGTGATCAAGATGGGCATGGATACCCGGAGCGTCATCGCGCGCTTTGAGGCGGAACGGCAGGCGCTGGCCCTGATGGACCATCCAAACATTGCCAAGGTCCTCGACGCCGGTGCCACGGAGAACGGCCGGCCGTACTTCGTCATGGAACTGGTGCGGGGCGTCCGGATCACCCAGTTCTGCGACCAGAACCGCCTGTCCACCCGGGAGCGCCTCGATCTTTTCATTCAGGTCTGTCAGGCGGTTCAGCACGCCCACCACAAAGGCATCATTCACCGGGATCTGAAGCCCTCGAACATTCTCGTCACCGTCCGCGATCCGGGAGCGCCCGGCGTGCCGGTGATCATCGACTTTGGAATTGCCAAGGCGACCCAGGGACGGCTCACCGACCAGACCCTGTTCACCGCGTTCGAACAGTTTATGGGCACGCCCGCCTACATGAGTCCCGAGCAGGCGATGATGACCGCGCTGGATATCGACACACGGAGCGACATCTATTCGATGGGGGTGCTGCTCTACGAACTGCTCACCGGCCGGACGCCCTTCGATGCGAAGGATCTCCTCGCCTCCGGCATTGAGGCAATGCGCCGGACCATCCGGGAAAAGGAACCCCAGCGTCCGTCCACACGCCTGAGCACGTTGCTGGCGGTCGAACAATCCGCCATCGCCAGTTTCCGCCAGACGGAGCCGCCGAAGTTGGTCCATCTCGTGCGAGGTGACCTGGATTGGATCGTGATGAAGTGCCTGGAGAAGGACCGGGCGCGGCGGTACGCGACGGCCAACGCGCTGGCCATGGACCTGCAGCGGCACCTGGACGACGAACCGGTCCTGGCCCGCCCGCCGAGCCGGATGTACGAGCTGCGGAAGACTGTCCGGCGGCATCAGGTGGGATTCGCGGCCGCCGGTGCGGTGATGCTTGCCCTGGCGGCTGGCGTGTGGTTGAGCAGTCGGGAGGCGGCGCGTGCCCGGCGCGCGGAATGGCAAACCCGCCGCACCGCCTATGTGGCCGACATGGACCTGGCCAATCGTGCGCTCGAGGAAGGGGACTTCGGGACGGCGCAGACCCTCCTCCGGCGCTACCGGCCCGGGCCCGGCGAACCGGATTTGCGCAACTGGGAATGGCGTTACCTCGCCCAGTTGAGCCAGGGCGATCCGCACTTTTCGCTGGAATCGCATACCAGTCAGGTGCTGGGCCTGCGTTTTCTCGATGACGCTACCCTCATGAGCGCCGGCAAGGCCGACTGGCGCACCGTCCTGTGGAACGTCGAAGAGCGCCGGCCAACCCTGGTCATTACCAACGGAGGTCCTGGCGGCGGCGTTTCGGGAGTGTTGGCGATGATTCCCGCGCGGAATCTCATGGTGTACCGGGCTGCTTGGTCGAAAGCCGTGCGCATTTCTGTGATCGATTTGAAGCGGGGCGTCGACCTGGATACCGGTCTGAAAGAAGGCCTCGATCTGAACGTGGGGGCACCGATCTTCTCGCTGGATGTTTCCCGGGATCAGCGGCTGCTTGCAGTGGCGTTTGGCAAACAGGTGGGCCTCTGGGATCTGGACCAGCGGAGCTGGCGAACGTCGTTTGAGACGGAGTCGGGGGAGGCCGTTCAGGGATTGTTTTCGCCGGATGGCCGGGTTCTCGCGGTGGCCGACAACTCGGGTCGCATTGTCCTTTGGGATTACGTGGAACAGCGTCGACTGGGGATGCTCATGCGTCCGCCCCGGCCGGACGACTACTCGGATCTGAGGTTCTCGTCCGACGGCCAGTGGCTGGTGAATCCTGGCGGGCGTTCGTCCACACAGGTCTGGAGTGTTCAGGATCAGTCGTTGGTGGCGGAACTGGCGGAGCCGGTTCGCACCGAGTACGCCGCGTTTTCCCACGACGGCCGCTGGCTGGCCGTGGCGGGCGGTGACGCGACCATCCGACTGTGGGAAACGTCGGATTGGAAGAAGGTCCGGACCTTGCGCGGTCATACCGATCCGGTCGAATCCCTGGATTTCCATCCGGCCGGCCGGTTTCTGGCCTCCGGCGCGCGGAATGGCGAGGTCAAGCTGTGGTCCCTCGAAGAGCCGCCCCATCCGACCGACCAGGTATCGCTTTCCGCCTCATTTTACAGTGACGTTGCCCGGGACGGCAGTGCGTTTTGCCGCATCCTGAAATCGGAGGGAAGCCATGAGCCCGCCACCTGGGTGGCGGAGTACTGGACGACCCGTCCACTCCAACGGGTGTTTTCCGTGCCGTTGACGGCCGGGCCGCCCAGGGTTGGATGTGTGCTGGGACGGCAGCAGGGGGTGGTGCTGGGCGGGATTGACGGCAGCCTTCGCGTCCTCCGTCCTCCGGACGGCCAGGGACGGTTAGCGACCAACGCCCACTCCGGGGAGGTCTATCTCATGGATGCCTCCTTGGATGGGTCGACTCTGGCCACCAAGGGCAACGGGAAATACGGCCCCGAGGATCGGATATGCATCTGGAGGCTGCCGGACCTGGGATTGATGGCGGAGTTGAAGCACGCGCAGAGCGTCCACGGGATCGGACTCTCGGACGATGGCACACGGCTGGCGGGCTTCACCGGCCCGGGCGATATGGGCGTGTGGAACATCCCTTCGATGGAAGGGCCTCCGATGTGGCCGGGAATTCCGGCGCTGAGCCGGGTCGAGGTGTGCGCCTTTTCGCCGGACAACCGTTGGTTGGCGGCGGCCCTGCCCCAAGGCGGCGCGTTCCTGTGGGATCTGACCACCCGTCGTCGCGTCGTGCTGCAGCGTGCCCTGACGTTCTACAACTCGCTGTCGTTCTCGCCCGATGGCACGCGGCTGGCGGCGGGATCGGAGAGTTCCAGCATGCTGTTTGACGTGCCCAGCGGACAGGGCGTCCTGACCTTCCCGGAGCGCGGGACGCGGATGGCGTTTTTGCACGAGGGCCAACGGCTCCTGGTGCAGCACTCCACCGGAGCCCGGATGCTGCGTGCGCCTCCCGTCGAGGATCTGCAATTCGACTGGCTGAAGGTGCAGTCGTCCGATGCGCCTCCGCCCTTTCGCGGGCCCAACCCGGACTATGTGAGACCGGACCGGCCCCCAACCGCCCAACTAATCCGATGAGCGAACTGACGCAACTCCTGGAGGCAAAGGGCCGCGGCCAGTGTGAATCGGGCCGGCTGCTCTCCTTGGTCTATGCCGAGTTGCGCCAGTTGGCTGCGGGCAAGATGGCCCGGGAATCCGGGACGCAGACGCTCCAACCCACGGCGCTTGTCCACGAAGCCTGGCTGCGCCTCGGAGGAGACGAGCAGCCGACCTGGGAGAACCGCGCCCATTTCATCTGTGCCGCGGCGGAGGCCATGCGGCGCATCCTGATTGACCGTGCCCGCAGCAAGCAGGCCCGCCGGCATGGTGGGGGACTTGAACGGCTGGATGTGGATGAAGTCGAGATTGCGGCGCCAATCAAGGAGGACGAGCTCCTGGCAGTGCATGAGGTGCTGGACCGGTTTGCCCTGCACGAACCGCAGAAGGCTGAGCTCGTCAAGCTGCGCTACTTTGGCGGCCTGGCCCTGAAGGAGGCCGGGCAGGTGCTGGGCATTTCCGAACCCACCGCGGTCCGCTGGTGGACGTATGCGAAGACCTGGTTGTTCCGTGCGGTGCAGGAGTCGCGGGACTCGGCGGGGACTCCGCGTCCGCCGTTCCCACCCGGAACTGCCTGACGGCCCCAGGCGTCTGCGGCGAGTCGGATCTCACGCGGGCTGATGCTCGTGTCGTCAGGGGCGGTGACCCTGGCGATGGATGCCCGATCAATTTATTCGCCCCCGGGTGAGTGTTCCCGTCGTTGAATTCCGCATGGATCAGGTGAGAGGCGGAAATCCCGCCCAATGCCCCACCCATCATGAACATCACGATTGCAGCTCGATCCCTGGCGTTCGTTTCGGCCCTCCTATTGAGTCTGGCCCTGGCCCGCGAGGCAACGGCCGCCGAACTCCGCGTGCCGGCGAACTACCCGACCATTCAGGCGGCCGTCGATGCGGCCAAGGCTGATGACGTCATTCGCATCGCCGCCGGCGTCTACACCGACCAGGTGCGGATCACCTCGAAACGGCTGACGCTGATCGGCCAGCCGGGGGCGATCCTTCGCGCCACGAAAAGCATGTCCCCATATGTCTCACCGTTTCCGGGAGTCACCTACTACGGCGTCCAGATAATCCTGGCTGAGTTGGCGGATGTCACCGTTCGCGGTTTGACCTTTGAAGGGGAACGTCTGGCCGAGAGTTTTGAAGGAGACGGAGCCCTCACCGGGCTGTATTTGCTGCGAAGCACCGGGGATGTGCAGGATTGTTCCTTTCACGGATTTCGGGGGAAGACATTTGGGCCTGAGGATGCCGTTCCGATCTGGTGCCGGACCTTTGAGGAGGACGACGTGACGGTGAGGGTGACGGGTTGCACGTTCACGGACGGGCTTGGGGCCATTTTTCTGAGGGGGGGACGCACCGGCCAGACCATCACGGCGACCATCGAAGGCAACACCATCATTGGACTGGGGCCGGTGGCGACCGCCTTGGGTTCCGCAGGCATTGACGTGAGGCCCGGCGTTGGAGGCCGCATCGTGGGCAACACGATCAGTGAGTTCTCCGAGACCGGGACCACGGCCGAGTTTCCGATCTCCTTTGGCGTCCTGGCTTCGGACAACCCCGAGTTCACTCCGGTCCGTCCACTCCAGATCGAAGGCAATACGTTTCGAAACAATCAGATGCACATCAGTCTGACCAAGGCGCACGGGAGCCTGATCCAGAACAACCGCTTCGAAGGAACTGCGCCCGGCATTGCCCCACTGGGCGTGGCGGTCAGCGGGTCCAACATCCGGATCGTTGGCAATCAGTTTGAGAACATGCCGGAAGGCATCCGGTTGCTCGGTGGGGAGCCGCTCCGGACTGAACTCCCCGGGCTTCCTTTGGGGGATGTGCTGGGCTTTGCGGTCAACGCACAGGTCACGAGCAACCGGTTCTGCAATGTGGCCACTCCGGTCAACCATCAGGAACCTGCGACCTTCATTGAACGGGGCACCCAGCTGGGCTCCTGTGCTTCCAAACCCCTGGTCATCAGTCCCGCCGTGTTGCTGTCGTGGCCGGCGGATGGGAACAATGCAGCCCTGGAGGTCGCTCCGAATGTGGGCGGACCCTGGAAGGAATCCGATGCCGCGCCGCGCCGGAAGTCCGGACGTTACCAGGTGACCGTACCGACCGATTCGTTGAACCAGTATTTCCGTCTGCGATAGGACCGGGCAGTCGGGACGGGATCCGTTTCCTGGACGGAGATCCTCGTCCTATTGCTCGACTCCACCCACGACGGTTGCCGCTCTCACAACGGTCCCCTGGCGAGACAATGGGGTCAGGGATCGACAAATGACATTCAGTGCGGTTCAGACGACCAGCACTTTTGTCGAACCCTGTTTACGGGCACGCGTACCCCTTCAAATAGCCCCCACGTTGGCCTCGGCATCTTCGCCGGTGCGCGGGACGCATGGGGCCGGCGTGGGGGAGCCCCTGTGGGTTCTCAACCTCCGAGCGGATCGCCGAGAGGGTCGTGACCGCAGCCCGTCGCCGTCCCGTGGCCGCGGGGCGGACCAACTCCCGGGCATCAAAGGCAGTTGCGATCTGTGACGCCACACCTGCGCCACGCACATGCGGGAGGGCGGGGCGGATATCCGATTCCTCCAGCATTTGCTCGGTCACGCCAAACTCGACACCACGGCCACGCATCCCTCCCAGGGTCTCGATCCTTCGCTCCAGGAAATGCACGGCCGGTGCCGCCGGTCGGCGAGGCTGCGGAGGCACCACCCCAAGGAGAGACGTTGAATGCCAGCCCCGA
>JADLFD010000426.1 GCA_020845805.1 Verrucomicrobiales bacterium
ACGTCACGCCCGCGCTGGCGAGTGCGGGAATGACCTCCAGCCCGGCCAGATCCTGCGGGCTCAAGAGATAGCGCCGGGCTCCCAGAGCCACCGGACGTCCGATCGCGAGCAACTCGTAGGGCATGCGGCAGGCCTGGGCGCATTCGCCACGATTGGCGGAGCGGCCGCCCAGGGCTTCGCTGGTGAGGCACTGCCCCGAGTATGCCACACACAAGGCACCATGGATGAACACCTCGAGGGGCAGGGAGACCTGGCGTTCTCCCAGTTGCTCGCGCATGCGTCGGATCTCCGCGACCGAATTCTCCCGCGCGAGGACCACCAACTGGCAGCCCAAGTCCGCGGCGAACGCCACACCGGCGGCGCTGGTAATCGACATCTGGGTCGAAGCGTGGATGGGAAAGTCCGGTGAGAGGCGGCGAATGAGCCGGCACAGGCCCACGTCCTGCACGATGGCGGCATCGACGCCGGCGGCGATGAGCAGGCGGAGGTAGTTTTCCGCCTCGGCGAGTTCCTGGGTGAAGACCAGGGTGTTGAACGTGACGTACCCGCGCACCCCGCGCTCGTGCAGCCAGGACATGAGGCGCGGGAGATCCGCTTCGGTGAAGTTCTGGGCGCGAAGACGGGCATTGAACCGGCTCAACCCGAAGTAAATGGCATCCGCGCCATTCTCCACCGCGGCGCGCGCGCACTCCCAATCGCCCGCGGGCGCGAGCAGCTCCGGACGCACGACTCCTGGACGCGCCGTGGCCACGGCGCGGGGAACACTGGGGGACTGGCTGGAAGGGGACGACATGCCGCGGCCGGTGAGCCTACCCCGGTTCGGGGCCGGGGTCATGTCCTAGTTCGAGGACGCGGCCGACGGACTCAGGACTGCCGTGCTCCGCGTTTGCGCCAGGATTTCCAGTCGCGGTGGAGGCGCGTGGCGAAAGGCGCGGCGCGTTCCAGGAACGCCTCCCGAGCCAGACGGGTGGCGCGTCGACGCAGCTTGCGCTGGCGCAGAGCGAGGGTGGCCCGCAGTCGTTTCTTCGACTTGGGATCTCCCACCTTCGCCGGCGCGCGCTCCAGCGAGGCGTCCAGCAGCGCCAGATCGTGGTCGTCCCCGAGAAGCTTCTGGATGCGATCCAGTTGCCGGCTGAGTCGTCCAGCGCGCGCGGGAGAGGCCGAGCGCAGGAGCCGCGTCTGGTACATCAGCCGCTTGGTGCTGGTGCGCGCCCGGTGGAACTCAGAGGCCTCCCCGGAGTCGGCGGCGCTCGCCAGGCGGCGCCGGGCGCGGCGGTACCCGGTTTGCAGGCTGGACTCCAGCACCTTCCAGGCATGCTTTGGCCACGGGGCGCGATCCAGCGACAGCGCGACGCGATCGAGCAAAGGGGGAATGGCCGCGAGCCCGGCGAGAATCGGTCCCGGTTGGACCGGTTGTTTCCGATGCTGCGTGGCGAGCCAATGGCGCAGGGGTTCGAGGCGGCTGCGGTCGCGCGCGGGACTGCCCTGGATCAGGCGTGCGAGTGTGGCTTGTCCCACGTCGATGTCGCGCGCCGGAGCGAGGACCTGGGCGGCCTTCTTCAGTTGAGCGTCCAGTCGCGTCAGGGTGGGCGGAGTTTTCTCGAGTCCCTGGGAGACCAGTCGGAGCAACGCGCGCGCGTGCTTCAGGGAAAGCCGAGCCTCGTGGACGGCCCAGGGAAGATCGCCGGCGGCTGAAGGGAGAATCCTCCGCGCGTGCACGGCCACGTGCTGGGCGAGTCGCAGGACGCCGCGACGGAGGGTTTCCCGGGAGCGAAACTCAAATGGATCGAGGGCGCGGCGCTTCATGCGATGGTGGAATTTCGTGGCAGCGACAGGGGCAAGGCTCCCATGAGCAACTCGCTAGTGGGGTTACAAATAAGTGACATTTGTCTCGGTCGTGTCACGCCGGCTTTGGCCTCGCCGCTGCGGATTGGTTTCGACACCCTCCCGCGGGTGGACTGGCTGCACGCATGGGATATCGCCGTGTTCCGATGGGTGAACCGGGACCTGGCGCATCCCGCGCTCGATGCCCTCATGCGTTTTCTGAGCGGGAACGCCTTGTTCGTTCCTGGGTTGGTCCTGACCGCACTCGTTCTCCTGTGGCGCGGCGGGCCGCGGGGCCTGGTTTTCGTCCTCATGCTGGGCCTCGCCGCCGCGCTCGCCAATGAGTTCGTGGTGGAACCGCTCAAGGACGGCATTCAGCGCCTGCGACCCTACGCGGCCTTGGGGGACGAGGTTGTGCTCCGTGTCGGACGCGGCAATCCCAAGGGCAGCATGCCCTCCGCCCATGCCCTGAACGTGGCTCTCATGGCCACGTTTGTGGCGATGCTGTACCGGCGTGCACTCTGGGTTGTGCTGCCGCTGGCGGTCGGCGTGGGTTTCTCTCGGGTTTACAACGGAGCCCATTTTCCGACGGATGTCCTGGCGGGCGCCGGGCTCGGGGTGGTCGTGGGCTTCGGAGTGCTGGTGGGCGGGGACTGGATCTGGCGGCGATGGGCTCCGCGTGGGCGCCTAAGAGGCTGGGTTCGTCGCGTTCCCACGCTGCGGAATCCGCCTCGCTCCTGGCACGCGGACCACGACGCCAGTTCCGGATCCGGACCGGCCACATGAAACCGCGCGTCCACGCCCACACCTGGGACTTCCGCGACAGCGATCTTGGGAAGACTCTGGATTCGGGGCAGGCGTTCCGCTGGGAACTGCGAGACGGTGGCTGGCACGGAGTCGTGGGTCCGCGGTGGGTCGTCCTGCGGCAGACTGGGTCCGAACTCAGGGCGGAGACGGTGGAAGATCCCGGGGACTGGCAGTGGCTGGTGCACTACCTGGGTCTCGACGAGGATCTGGACGCTGTGCTGGCGACGTACCCGCGGGACCTGCCCATGACCCAAGCCGTCGGGGCGTGTCGCGGATTGCGGCTCCTGCGGCAGGACCCGTGGGAATGCCTGGCTTCCTTCATCCTGTCGTCCACGAAGCAGATCACGCAGATCCGCCAGACCGTGCGGATGCTCTGCCAGCGCTACGGCACGCCGGTCCGGGTGGCCGAGGGGGAGCCGGCCACGCATACGTTTCCCACGGCTTCGGCTTTGGCAGCGGTTTCCGAGGGGGAGTTGCGCGAATGCCGCATGGGGTTTCGTGCGCGTTACCTGCGCGAAACCGCGTGTCGCGTCGCGCAAGGCCAGGTGGATCTCCAGCGACTCCACGCGCTCCCGCTGGAGGACGCCCGGTTGGCCCTGACCACGCTGCCTGGGGTGGGACGCAAGATTGCGGACTGCGTCTTGCTCTTCTCCTGTCAGCAGCGGCGCGCGTTTCCGCTCGATGTCTGGATTCTGCGCACCCTGAGGGAGCTCTACTTCCAGGGGCGCGAGGTTTCCCGGGCGGAACTGGAAGCCTTTTCGGAAACGTACTTCGGTCCCCAGGCCGGGTACGCCCAGCAGTACCTCTTCCATGACGCGCGAATGCGTGCGGGCCGGGTGGCCAGCGGTGGGGCTCGTGTGGCAGGATGACGACCCGATGGAAATCGACGTCCTGCTTTCGCCGGCGGAGTTTGATGCGCTTGCGCACCGCGACCTGAGCCGCACCGCGTGCGTGGTCTTTGATATCCTGCGCGCCACT
Organism: Verrucomicrobiales bacterium; assembly: GCA_020845805.1. Classification (GTDB taxonomy): domain Bacteria; phylum Verrucomicrobiota; class Verrucomicrobiia; order Limisphaerales; family CAIMTB01; genus CAIMTB01. The sequence continues at coordinate 3,610 of JADLFD010000426.1, forward strand.
TCCACCGCGGTGATGGCGCTTCGCCACGGTGCCCGGGCCGTGGTTCCCGTCCGCACCGTCGAGGAGGCTCTGGCCGAGCGGCGATGCGATCCCGAGTGTCTGCTCGCCGGGGAACGAGGTGGCGTTCGGCTGCTGAGCGCGGTGACGGGGGGTGCGGATTTCGACCTGGGCAACTCGCCGCGCGAGTTCACGCCGGAACGCGTGGCGGGGCGCACCATCGTCACCACCACGACCAATGGCACCCGCGCCATTCGCGCCAGTGCGGCGGCGGCCTGGGTGGGAATCGGGGCCTTCCTGAACCTGGGGGCGGTTCGCCTGGCCCTCGAGCAGCAGCCGTGGAAACACGTGGTCCTCGTGTGCAGCGGCACGGGGGAGGGACCCGCCTACGAAGATCTGGCGGCGGCGGGGGCGTTGATTGACCGCTGCCGGTCTCTCGTGACCGGAATGAGCGACGCCGCCACCGTGGCGATGGGGGTCTGGCGCGATTGTGGGGCCTCGTCCCTTCCCATCCGGGAACGGGCTTTGAACGCGCGTCGTTTGCTGGAACTCCCCGACCTCGCCGCCGATGTGGATTTCTGCCTGCAGATCGACACCGTGGACCAGGTGCCCATCCTGCGGGATGGCCGGGAGCTGCGGGTGGAGGGGGCGGGAATGCCAACCGCCCCACGGTCCGGCGATTGACGGGGATGGCCGGGCTTAGCGATGATCCGGCCGCATTTCCGCGCAGCAAGAACGAGCACTCAATTCGAACCTTCCTTCCTTCAAGCTATGGCAGATCGAGTCCTTCGCGTCGGCATGGTTGGCTACAACTTCATGGGCAAGGCGCATTCCAATGCGTGGCGCCAAGTAAACCACTTCTTCCCCGACCTTCCCGCGAAGGTCGAGATGCACACCCTCTGCGGGCGCAACAAGGAAGCGACGCAGAAGCACGCGGGGATTTATGGGTGGAACCGCGTGGTGAACGACTACCAGGCTCTGCTCGATAACCCGGACATCGACATCATCGACATCACGAGCCCGAACAACCAGCACGCTGCCATGGCGATCGCCGCCTGCCAGTCCGGCAAGGCGGTTCTCTGCGAAAAACCTCTGGCGATGAACCTCGCCGAAGCCGAGGCCGTGGTTGCTGCCGCGCGCAAGCACAAGACCATCAACATGGTCTGCCACAACTACCGTCGCGCCCCGGCCATCGCCTATGCCAAGCAGATGATCGAGAACGGGGACTTGGGTGACCGGATCTTCCATTTCCGCGCGCGCTACGCTCAGGATTGGATCGTTGACCCCAGCTTCCCCCTCGTCTGGCGTCTCCAAAAGGAAGTGGCCGGGTCGGGATCGCACGGCGATCTCGCGGCGCATTTGATCGACGTCGCCAACTACCTGGTCGGGCCGATGAAAGAGGTCTGCGGTCTGATGGAAACCTTCGTCAAGGAACGTCCGGTGCTCGCCGAGGTCGGCGCCGGATTGAGCGCCAAGGCCGGCGCCAAGATGGGCAAGGTCACCGTCGATGACGCCGTCAGCTTCGTGGGCCGCTTCAAGAACGGGGCGATCGCCAATATCGAGGCCACCCGGTTCGCCACCGGGCACAAGAATGGCATGGAGTTCGAGATCAACGGCAACAAGGGATCCATCATGTTCGCGTTCGAGGACATGAACCGGCTCAAGTTCTTCAGCGCCTCGGACCCCGCCGGGAAGCAAGGCTTCCGCGATATCCTGGTCTCCGAATCCGATGTGCATCCGTATTGGAAGGCTTGGTGGCCTCCCGGCCACATCATCGGTTACGAGCACACCTTTGTGCATACCGTCGCCGACCTCATCACCAACGTGGTGCAGCGCAAAAACACGCATCCCACCTTCGAGGACGGATTGAAGTGCCAGCAGGTCCTCGATGCCGTGACCGCTTCGGTGAAAACCCGGTCCTGGACCAAGGTCTAGTCCGCGGCCCCGACGGGTCGGATGGAATGCCTTCCCTGAAAACCCTGCTCTCGGACGAGGGCAGGGTTTTTGTGTGGGTGGAGCCCGGCATCGCCGAATGCCGCGGGAGCGATCGGCAAGCGGTCAACCAACCGGGGCCCATTGCCCGTGGGAACGACGCTCTGGCCTTCGAAGACGGGCAGGAAGACGGGAGGCAGGGGGTATCCCAAGAAAAAACCCCGCCTCGAGGCGGGGTTGGTGGGCAGCTGAGGATCGCCCGAAGGACGGGGACCAAGGTTGGTCGTCCAGTTGACTTAAGCGGCGGCTTCCGCGGTAGGTGCCTTGCGGGCCAGGGAACGCCGCTTCAACCACGTGGCGGCGCAGACGCCGGCCAAGCCCATACCCCCGATCACAGTGCTCGCCTCAGGAACCGGGACCGGGACGAACGCCATGCGGAACTCGTAGGAACTGATCCCATTGAAAGTGCGCGGTGCCGTCAGGGAGGCGGGCGAGGTTCCGGAGACGTCCGCATCGGCCAGGAGTTGGTAGGTCCCCGCCGGAAGGGTGCCGCTCCAGAGAAAGGCTTCGTCGAACGTTGCGGTGGAGAAGAGCACCGCGTTTCCGTTATCCACATCGATCAGCTGAACCCCGTTGGACAGACTGGGGACGGAGGCGCCTCCGGTCACGACGCTGGCCGTGTCCACCAAACCGCTGAGGGTGAAAGTGCTGAGGCTGTTCAGGAGGAACACGAGGTCAAACCCGGAGGATCCGGTGGCGCTGGCCGAAACGCCGGCACCGCGGAGCAGCGTCCCGTTCACCGACGACTCACCCTGGCCGCTGATGGCGCTGGCACCGATGGACGAGTTCTGCTTGGCGACGCCTGAGGCGAAGGCAAACAGGCCAGAGGTGGGGCTGAAGGCCAATGCCGACGGGTCTACCTCCGCGCTGAAGGGCGCAAAACCCGGCGCTGAGAGCGCATCGTTGTGGGTGTCGGTGATCGTGGGAACGATCGCCGTGGCGTTGGCTGAGACGTTTCGCGACTGCGAAATCGGTGAGATGGTCGCCCACGCTGCAGGAGCCACCATCGTGACGAGTGCGGCACTGAGCAGGGACGGGCACAAGTAGACCCAGGTATTCTTTTCGGACATACGCCAACTCCTCCCCTTAATCGGACGTAGAGTGGAAGAGAGTGGTTTTCTTTGTCAAGCGGCGCCTTGAGAAAATCTGGGAGGCTCCGACCCGGGCGGCGGGGTTGGGAGCGGACGAGTGTGGCGTGGCAACGTGAGGCGCGAGCGGCGAACCAACCCTTCAGCGGGGCACACGCTTGACTTTTCTCGCGCTGGACATTTCTGTATGGACAGAAATTTGCGATGTTATGGGAATGAGTCCGATCGAAGAGCGGTTCGTGCTGCACTGGGGCGAGATGGGCGCCCGCTGGGGCTTGAACCGCACCGTCGCCCAGATCCACGCCCTGCTGTACCTCTCCGCCAAACCCCTGCATGCCGATGAAATCTGCGAGCGCCTGGATGTCGCGCGCTCGAACGTCAGCAACAGTCTGCGCGAACTGCAGAACTGGGGCATTGTGCGGGTGACCCACGCGCTGGGGGATCGCCGGGACCATTTCGAGACCGTCAGCGACGTGTGGGAGCTGTTCCGGCGCGTCCTGGATCAACGCAAGCGGCGCGAGATCGATCCCACGGTGGAATTCCTGCGGGAAAGCGTCACCGAGGCGGCGAAGACCGGGGAGGAAGGGGCGCATACACGCCGGCGGTTGGAAGAGATGAAGGAGTTCTTCGAGACCATGTGCCGCTGGTATGACGACCTCCGCGATTTACCGACCGAACGCCTGGTCCAGTTCGTGAAACTGGGCAACGCCGTGCAGAAGATCATCAAGAAGCGCTGAGCGCGCCCGGAACGCACCATGTTGCCCGACGAACCAAGCGACCGACTGAGCCGGAGCGAGAGTGTGGACGAACCATTCCGGCGGGCGGGGCGTGGGCCGCGCGCCCCGCGCGGGCGGCGCCTGGCCCGTCGGAGTCGATGGCTGCTTTTCTGGGCGGCCGCGGTGGGATTGGGCACGCTGAGTCAGAGGTTGCGCCTCGGCATGCTCGGGGTGCTGGGGATCGGGAGCTGGCGCTGAGGGCCGCCTGGGGAGTGGGTCGGGATCGAAGCGTCGCGCCACGACGCGCGGGGGCGAGGAGGAAGGAATCGAGCCGGGTCTGCAGTCCGGGGGCATCTAAGCTGCCCTCCTCACTTCCGAGTTCCCGGCGGGCAGCTCCCCTTCACTTCAATCGGGTGCGCCGCGCCCCGGGGGGTAGGGGGGAGCCGAAACAAAACCCCCGGGAGGGGGGCGCCTCGCCGGGGGATTCGAAATGGGAATTGGGGGCGATCTCGCACCCCAGCAGGTCCTCAGGCTTCGAACGATTTGCCGCAGCCGCAGGACTGGCGTGCGTTGGGGTTGCTGATCTTGAATCCGCCCCCGCTGAGAGCTTCGGAGAAATCCACCACGGCACCCTTCAGGTAGGTCGCACTGAACTCGTCGATGAGGACGTGGACTCCGTGGAACTCGTGGTCTAGGTCTCCACCTCGGCGCTCGTCGAACACCATGCCGTACTGCAGGCCTGAGCAGCCGCCCCCTTCCACGAAGACGCGAAGATGTTTGCCGGTATTGGCGGGATCGCGTTCGGTCATGGAGCGGACTTCGCGCGCGGCGCTTTCGGTCAGGGTGACGATCGGATCGGCGGCGGAGACGGTGTCGTTAGCGGTACTCATGTCAGACGGTCACAGGCTAGCAGGGCGGGGAGGGAGCGTCAAACCGGCGGCTTAGGGACGACCTTCGTGGTGGGCGGGGGAGCACCGAAGCGCAACACCCGTCCACCGCGCAGGTCGTCTTCAGCGCGTGCGAAGGTGGGCGGCGCGCTGTCGGAAGGCGTTGGTGCTGGCCGGGAACAGGGCGCCGAGCGAATCGAAGAGCGAGGCGGCCTGGTCGCGCAGTCCGAGGGACTCAGCGAGGCGCGCGGCTTCGAGACCGGCGCGGCGGACCCAGAACGGGGAGGCTGTCTCGCCGGGATGCAGGTTGCGTCCGTGGAAGACGTTGAGGTACTGCGAGAGGGCGCGCTGTTGGAGCGGGCCGCGTTCGGGTTCGGCGGCCCGGGCAGCCTGTTTTTCGGTGACCAGCCCGAGGCCGAGTTCCGCCTGGCTGCGTGCCTGCACGTCGGCCTGGGAGGAAGCCAGAACGCGGGCGTAGAGCTCGGCGGCGGTCGCATAGGACGCGGCCGCGGAGGCGGGATCGAGCTCGGCGCGCTGGAGATGGCAGGCGGCCAGTTTTCCTTGGGCGAGCAGGGCTTCCCGGGATTGCGGAAACTGGTCGATGATGCGCGCGAAGGCCGCCATGGAATCGGTGAGGCGATCGTCGCTTTCCGGCTCTTCGAGGAAGCAATCGCCATAGGCGAAGTAGGCTTGCGCGACGAGCTCGGGCGGGATGGTGGAGTTGGTCACCGCGGGCGGGCCGTGCTCGATGAGCCAGCGGAAGTACTGTTTGGCGTCGCGATAGCCCTGGCGCTGGAAGGCGGCACGCCCGGCGAGCAGGCGGGCCTCGTGGGTGAGTCGGGAGACGGGCCAGTTGGTGCGCTGGTAGACGAGTTGGTAGCCCGCCTCGGCGGCTTCGAACTCACCTTTTTGGAGGAGGTGGTCGCCGACCCACATCTGCGCTTGTTGGGCGCTGGGGTCGTTGGGGAAACGGGCGAGGTAATTGGTGAAGAGGCTGAAGGCACGCGGCAGTTCGCCGGCTTTGAAGGCGGCCCAGGCGCGTTCGAACTCGGCCCGTGGCATGACCGGGTGGGTCGGGTAGGAACGGGTCCAGTCGTCCAGTTGGGCGAGGGCGTTGGTCCAGTTGCCGGCGCGCAGGTAGGAGCGGGCGACGGCAAGGCGGATCTCGGGCAGGGCAGGGGAATCGACCAGCCGGGTGGCGAGCTGCTGGCGCATCTCCGCCGCGCGTTCGGGGGGATAGAGGCGAGAGAGGGTTTGTCCGAAGAGGTCGCGGGTATCGTCGCGGAACTCGCCGTTGGGGAACTCGAGGATGGCGCGTTCGGCCAGGCGATTGGCGGTGGGCTGATCGCCGGCGTCCAGCGCCGCCACGGCGCCCTGGTAGAGCGCGCGTTCCAGGAGCCCGGGGCGCAGGCCCGGGGTGCGGGCGTGGCGTTCGAGGTAGTTCAGGTAGTGCGCGAGCGCCGCCGCGTGGTCGCCCAGGAGTTGGCGGCAGTCGGCGAGCTTGAAGGTCGCCACGGCACCCAGCGGAGAGTCTGCCAGGTTGGTGACCGCGGCTTGGAACGCCGCGGCGGCGGCGGCGATCTGGCCTCCGGCCACTTCGCACCAGCCGAGGTTGAACCAGGCGCGTCCCCCCAGGGTGGCTGGCGGAGGGTTGGAGAGCACGGTGACGAGGAGGGCGCGCGCCTCGGCGAGGAGGGGTGCCGGAGCGGCGGGGGTTCCGAAATACTGTTGCAACCGCAGTTCCGCGAGGGCGACCCGCGCGGCGGCGGCGCCGGGGTCCGAGGGCGCGCCGGTGGCGATGCGCTGCACCTGGTCCAGGGCAGGCTCGAGCTGAGCAGGGGTCAGGGGCAGATCCGCGATGCCGAGCATGGCTTCCCGACGCCATTCGGCGGGGGAGTTGTCCGCAAGGACGTTGGTGTATGAGGCGAGCGCGTCGCCTGGTCTTCCGGCGTCGCGGAGGATGTCGGCGCGATAGAGATGGGATCGGGCGAGGAGATCGCGGGAGGCGGTGTTGGTGGCCAGAACCAGGAGTCGGGCCGAGGCGAGCAGCGCGGCTTCGGGATCGTGATTGGTGCGCTGGAGGGAGGTCAGGAGCCAGCCATGTTCCCACGCGCTCTGGGGGGAGAGGGGCTGGTTGGTCACCGTGTTCAGCGCGGTCAGGGCCTGCTGGGTGGCGCCCGAGCGCAGGTGGGATTCGGCGAGCAGGAGTGCCCCACGGATCGCGGACTCGTCCGCCGGCAGCTTGGCGGACACCCGGGCGAAGGGGAGGTTGGTGGAACCGAGCAGTTCGGCGGTGCGCGAAAAATGGCCGGCACGGAATTCCGCCAGTGCCTGGCCGAGACTGGCGCGCAGGGCGAGGGGGGACTCGGGAAAATCGGCCAGCAGTCGGGCGAATGCCGCCGCGGCCTCCGGCAGGTGGTTTTGGCGGAGTTCGACCTCTCCGAGGAGATGGAGCGCCTGATCGCGGAGCGGGCCCAGGGATTCCCAGCGCGTGCGCAGGATCTCGGCGGCCGGGGCGAGTTGCCCGATCTGGGTTCGCGCCCGCGCTTCGAGGAGGGTGGCCTCCGGAATCAGGGGCGAGGTCGGATTGGCTTTCGTGAATTCGGCGAGATCGTTCGCCGCCTTCTCGGCGAAGCCCGTTTCCAGCGTTCGAACGGCGGCATCAAAAGCAATGCGATCGGCTGGTGCCGGGGCCGGGGCCGGGGCTGGGACCGTGGCGGGTGGTTGCGCGTGCAGGGCGAGGCCGAGCCCAAGGAGCAGGGCGAGGCCGAGGACGGCCTGCACGACGCGACGCCCGCCAGGCAGGCCCTGGTGCGGGCGCTTCGGAATGGGGTGCGTGGCGTCCGGCGTCATGCCGCGGAAAGGGGGGGAGTCGTGGCGGACCCGAGCATGCGGGCGAGATAACGCCCGGTGTGGCTCTGAGTCTGGGTGGCGATGAACTCAGGCGGGCCTTCGGCGACGATGGTGCCGCCAGCCGGGCCGCCTTCGGGGCCGAGGTCGATGACCCAATCGGCGGTCTTGATGACATCGAGGTTGTGTTCGATGACCACGAGGGTATTCCCGGCGTTCCGCAATTTGAAGAGCACATCCAGGAGTTTGGCCACATCGTGGAAGTGCAGTCCGGTGGTGGGTTCGTCGAGCAGGTAGAGGGTGCGTCCGGTTTGTTTGCGACTCAGCTCGGAGGCGAGCTTGAGGCGTTGCGCTTCGCCGCCGGACAGAGTGTTGCCGGATTGTCCCAGACGCAGGTAGCCGAGGCCGACTTCGGCCAGGGTGGCGCAGGTTTCGTGGATCCCGGGCACGGCGCGGAAGAAGGCGAGGCCTTCGTCGACGGTGAGGTTCAGGACATCGGCGATATTCAGGCCCTTGTAGGTGATCTCGAGGGTTTCGCGGTTGTAACGGCGCCCGGCACACTTTTCGCAAGTCACGTAGACCGGCGGCAGGAAGTGCATTTCGATGCGCAGGACTCCATCGCCTTCGCAGGCCTCGCAGCGTCCGCCGCGCACATTGAAGCTGAAGCGGCCGGGGCCGTAACCGCGCACGCGCGCGGCGGGGAGTTGGGAGAAGAGGTCGCGGATCTCGTTGAAGATGCCGGTGAACGTGGCGGGGTTGCTGCGCGGGGTGCGACCGATGGGGGCCTGATCGATGACCACCACCTTGTCGAGCAGGTCGAGTCCGCGGATCTCGGTATGGGCGCCGGGATGTTCCTTGGAATGAAACCAATGCCGGAAGAGCGCGCGGCGTAGGATGTCGTCGACCAGAGTGCTCTTCCCGGAGCCGCTGACCCCGGTGACGCAGGTGAGGGTGCCCAGGGGGATGCGCGCGTCGAGGTGGCGCAGGTTGTTCTCGCGCGCGCCCAAAATCTCGAGCCAGCCGCGGTCGCGATGCGGGGCGACGCGTTTCTTGGGGACGGGGATGGAAAGTTCTCCGCGAAGGTAGCGCGCGGTGAGCGAGCGCGAGTCGCGCAGGATCTCGGCCGGGGTCCCGGCCGCGACGATCTCGCCGCCGTGGACGCCGGCGCCGGGACCGAGATCGACGACGTAATCGGCGAGGCGGATGGTGTCCTCGTCATGCTCCACGACCAGCACGCTGTTGCCCAGGTCCCGCAGGCTGGTGAGGGTTTGGAGCAGGCGTTCGTTGTCGCGTTGGTGGAGGCCGATGCTGGGTTCGTCGAGGATGTAGAGCACGCCGACGAGGCCGGCCCCGATTTGGGTGGCGAGCCGGATCCGCTGGGCCTCGCCCCCGCTGAGGGTGCCGCTCTCGCGGTCGAGAGTGAGGTAACCCAGGCCGACGTTGCGCAGGAATCCCAGCCGGGAGCGGATTTCGTGGACCACATCACTGACGATGGCGGCCTGCTGGCTGGGGAACGTCAGTTCCGTGAACAGCGCGGATGCGGCGTCCACGGTGAGGCCACAGACGTCCATGATGGAGAGTCCGGGCACCACGCGATCCTGCGCGGCGGCGCCGAGGGTGCGCGCGGCCAGGTCGCGCGTGCCCACGGTGACCGCCAGCATGTCGGGATTCAGCCGCCGGCCATGGCAGGCATCGCAGTCGGTGGGCGACATGAAGGCCTTGAGCCGGTTGCGGGTGAACTCGCTTTCGCTCTCCTGGTAGAGGCGATGAAGGTTGGGCACGACGCCCTCGAACGGACGCTTCACCTTGGAAGGCGTGCCGGCCTTGTAGAAGACGAAATCCAGGTCCGCACCGCCAGAGCCATGAAGGACCAGGTTGCGGAACGATTCGGGCAGTTCTTTCCAGGGGGTTTCGAGACTGACTCCTGCGTGGGCAGCCACTCCCTTCAGGAGCGCCTTGTAGTAGACCACCATGCGTTTGCCGCCGCGCCGCCAGGGCAGGACCGCCCCCGTCTCCAGCGACTTGGTGGGGTCCGGCACCACCAGGGCGTCGTCGAACACCATCTTTTGTCCGAGGCCCTGGCAGACCGGGCAGGCCCCCTGGGGTGAGTTGAAGGAAAAATGCTTCGGCGTCAGGGACTCGAAACTGCGTCCGGTGGAGGGGCTGATGCTGCGGTTGGCCAGAGACTCCTCGGTCCATTGTTCCGGGTGCGGGGTCGACGGCGGTTGGTGGAGCGCGATGAGCGTGCCCTCCCCCCACTTGAGGGCGGTTTCCACGGAATCGGCCAGGCGCCCGCGGATCCGGTCCTCCACCACCAAACGGTCGACCACCACGTCGATGGCGTGGATTTTCTTGGGGTCGAGGCGGGGGCGCTGAGGCTCGGCGAGTTCGACCAGGGCGCCGTCGACGCGGGCACGGACGAACCCCTCGCGAGCGAGGCGGTCGAGCACGTCGCGGAACTCGCCCTTTTGGTCGCGTACGATGGGGGCGAGGAGGATCAGGCGACTGCGTGGTTCGACGGCGAGGAGGCGGTCGATGATGTCGCTGGTCGTCTGGCGCCGTACCGGTTCACCTGAGGCGGGGCAGTGGGCTTGTCCGGCGTTGGCGAAGAGCAGGCGGAGGTAGTCGAAAATCTCCGTGGACGTGGCGATGGTGGAGCGCGGGTTGGAAGCCGAGGTGCGCTGTTCGATGGCGATGGCGGGGGAGAGCCCCTCGATGAAGTCGACATCGGGCCGCTGCAACTGGTCGAGGAACTGACGCGCGTAGGCGGACAACGACTCCACGTACTTGCGTTGGCCTTCGGCGAAGATGGTGTCGAAGGCGAGCGACGACTTCCCGGACCCGCTGAGGCCGGTGAAGACCACCAGGCGGTTGCGCGGGAGAGTGAGCGAGACGTTCTTGAGATTGTGCTCGCGCGCGCCGCCGATGCGGATGACGTCCTGGCCCATGGTCTCGGAATTCTGCCCGGAGGGCAGCGCGGCACAGTAGGGGGTGCGGGACGGAGTGTCTACGCGGCTTCCGCGCGTTCGGTCTTCAAGCGGAGCTGGCCGCAGGCGGCGTCGATGTCATGCCCCTTCTCGAGTCGCAGGGTGGTCAGCGTGCCCAGATCGCGCAGCGCATGCGCGAACGCCTCGCACTGCCGGTCCTCAGGGCGCGACCATTCCAGGCCCTCGACGACGTTGTAGGGGATCAAATTGACCTTGGCGTGCAGGCGCCGTGCGAGCGCGGCCAGGGGGGCCGCCTGTTCGCGGCCGTCGTTCACACCGGCGAGCAGAATGTACTCGAGCGTGATCATCCGCCCCTTGAGGCGCACGTACTCTTCGCAGGCCGTGGCCAGGGCTTCGACCGGGTACTTGCGGTTGATGGGCATGATGCGGTCGCGCACGGCGTTGGTGGCGCCATGCAACGAGATGGCGAGCCGGAACTGTTCGGGTTCCGCGGCGAGCCGGCGGATCTGCGGCACGAGGCCGCTGGTGGAGACGGTGATTTTGCGGGCGCCGATCCCCGCGCCCCAGGGGGCGTTGAGCACGCGGAGGGCCGCCATCAGCGCGTCATAGTTGGCGAGGGGCTCGCCCATGCCCATGACCACGAGGTTGTCGACGCCGCGCTCGTCGGAGACGGCCGCCGGAGTGTCGCCCGGAGGGCGGGACTCCGCGTGGACCCGGCGTTCCACGGCCAGCACCTGGCCCACGATCTCGTGGATGGTCAGGTTGCGTTTCCAGCCCTCGAGCCCGCTGGCGCAAAAGCGGCATCCGTAGGCGCATCCGACCTGGGTGGAGAGGCAGAGGGTCCGACGGTCGGCCTGGTCGCCGTAGAGCGCCGGGTTGGAGGGGATGAGAACGCTCTCGATGAGGGAACGATCCTCCAGGCGCCAGAGGAACTTGCGCGTGGAATCCGCGGCACCTTGCACCTGCACCAGCTCGGGGAGTTGGAGATGGAACCGCTCAGCCAGGCGGGCGCGCAGCGCGCGCGGCAGATTGGTCATGGCGTCCCAGCCGGGGGCGCGTTTGGCGTATGCCCAGTCGAGGACCTGGTCGACGCGCCAGCGCGGCTCATTCCAGGCGACGAAGGCCTCCGCGAGTTGGTCGCGGTGGATTCCGAAGAGGCTGCTGGCCGGGGCCGAAGCCGAGCGGGGAGGGGGGGGGACGGTGGGGGCGTCTCCGGGCGGGTGGGGCATGGGATTTCCGGCAGGGACGGGCGGGCGCTCAGGGGTGGGCATGAAGAGTCTCGTAGAGGCGGCGGATGGCGCGCGTGCCATGGCGTTGTTCGAGGCGTTTGAGGATGAAGTGCCCCTCCGCCATGCGCTGAAAATGATCCATGAACACCACGTTGATGGCGGCGCCTGCCGCCGCACCCAGCACGGGCACGGCTTTGGCGGCGACCTGTTCGGAGACCACGACGCCGAATCGCGAGGCGAGGGAGGTGACCAGTCGCACGGCGGCTGGCGCGGTTTCCGTGATGGCGCTGCGCCCGGCCAGGCTGCCCAGCGCCTCGGTGACGACCTTGGCCAGGGCGGCGCGGACCGCCCAATACGAGGTTTCCGCGGCGTTGTCGGTCGACGTCTGGCCCCCCAGCGCGAACACCTCCAGGCAGGCGAGACGGGTCTCCAGGGAGGCCAGGTCGTGGCCCTGGCTGGCTGCTATTTGCGCGATGGACCGGAGAATCAGTGTGGTGGAGATCGGGAGCTCCACCGCCAGCGCCGCGAATCCAAAAGCGCCGCCCACGGCCCCCGAGGCCCCAGCCATCCACCGGTGCAGGCGGTTGTCGGGCGGCTCCGGTTTGGCGTCGGCCTGGCCCAGCGAATGCAACGCGAGACCAAGCGCGCGTTGGAGCGCGGACCGCGTGGCACGGTGAATCAACCGGCTGGCCCCGGAAGGGAGCAGGCGGAATCCCTTTTCAATCGGGGCCCCCAGGAGGTTGGCGAAGCGCACCGCGACGCCGGGGGTCTGGAGGAGCGCCCGCGCGCGCAGCAAATCGGCGCGCTCCTGCGGATCCAAGGTCGCACCCTCGTCGACGAGTACGGCCTCCACGTCGATGACCGGCGGGGTCGCGGGGTCCGAAGAGGAAGGGGTGGTGGTCACAGGGGTTGGCGGCGGGTGGCGGCTACGAGAACGCGTCCAGTGTGCCACGCGCTGCGCCCCCGTCAAAGGTCGGGCTGCCGCCGCGCCGCTTGCCACGAGGACTCGCGAATCCGCAGGAATTCATGGTTGGCGCGGGTGTTCCAAGGCCCCAGGTCGACGGCTCCATACGTATTGGTGGCGATCCGCCAGGTCCGCCAGGACCGGAGATCCTCGGAACTCTCGACGTGCAACTGTCGGTTGCGCGCGCCCCCAGCCTGCAAGTGCGGTGGCGGGTTGCCGGCGGGCGCATCCCCGATGTTCAGGGCGATCCAGGGTCGGGTGAACTCGCCCGAGCGCAGGATGGTTCCCTGATCCCCGACGGCCAGCCAGGAGTCCGGACCAGCCACGAGGTCCCGCAGGACAGGCGTGGCGGGGAGGGTTCGACGGTGCCAGTGGATCGCGTCCAGGGAGGAGAACATTCCGTGGAGGGTGAGCAGCAGGTAGACACCGTGGGCGTAGGCCACACGGATCCCATCGCCGGGAGCGCCGGCTTCCGGCAGGGGCACTTCGACCCAGTTCGTGACCCCCGTTTCGCCGCGCAGCACCCGATCTCCGAAGGCATCCAGCACCACGGTCGCAGGCGCACCGTTGGCAAGGCTGACCAGGGCGCCGCGGAACGGTGCCCGAAGGCGTTGGTGATCGTCGGGTTGCAGTCCCGATCGAAGCTCGAGCAATCCACCCCCGGGAGCACCCGCTCCGCCCAGCAGCCAGTCATCGCCGTAGGGCGAGATCCACGTAAAGGCGCCCTCGTGCTCCCGCTCCGCCAGCCGGCGCCACACGATACCATCCGGTGAGGTCTGCACCACCGGGGCGCGCTGTCGGGTGCCGCTGGCGGCGGACCCGACCGCCCAAAACTGGCCGTGCCCATGGCTGATGCCCTCAAGCAGAAAGACGGTCCGCGCGGGCTGCGGCACGGTGAGGTCGAGGCGGGTCCAGGCGGCGCCGAGGTTGGTGGAAATCAGGATGGTTTGCCCGAGATTGCCCATGGCATCGACCACTCGGACCAGGGCCACCAGCCGTCCGTCGCCGGCGGCGAGATCCTGGACGGGGTGTGACAGGCCGGTCGACACCTCGGTCCAAGTGGTGCCGTCGACCGAGGTGTGGAGACCGCTGCCTTCGGGTAGGATCCAAAAGCGATCATCGAGACGTCGAATGGCCCGCAGCCCGCGGGTCTCGCCGGGAATCTCCTGACGGGTCCAGTCGTCGAGGGGCGCCAGGGCGGCGAAACCTGGAGCCCGCCCAAGTACAGCGGCCGCCAGCCACGTCACGAGTCGACTACGAACCGCGAGCGTCATGGTGCACGCAAGAAATCCTGGGCGCACGCCCGAGTCAAGGTGCCGGGGCGCACGGGGTCGGGTGGTCCGGGTCGGAGTCACGGCGGAAGTGGGGAGGCGCCGGGGGTGGCGAGAGAGCGTTGGTGAATCCGATGGCGCGCGGGGCGATTCCGGGCATCATCGGTTCGGCGTGTCCGGGGAGTTCGGTGCGGGTTGACCAAGGTTTCGCGTCTCTGGATCGTCGTCTGGGAGCATTGCATGAGCCAGGAATTGGAGCAGTCCCACGTGTCCAACGTGGCGTATGTCGAAGCGCTGTTTGAAGCGTACCGCGAGAATCCTGAATCCGTGGATCCCGCGTGGCGCGAGTATTTCCGCCGTGCCTCGAACGGGGATGCCTGGCCGGACCGCAACCGACTCGGCCCCACGGTTCCGCCTCCCGGATTGTTCTCCGGCGCGGGGACCGGTGCTGCGGCGGCCGGCGCGGCGGCGGGCGCGAGCGGGGCGGTGGCCTCGGCGTCGCGGGCCGGGGACGAGACCGTGGTGGAGGACACCAAGGCGACGGGGTTTCAGGATCGCGTCGGTCAACTGATCCGCAACTACCGCGTGCGCGGCCATGTGATCGCGCGGTTCGACCCCCTGATCGACGAGCGCAAGGACCAGTCCGGGCGCACCGTGCCGGAGGAGCTGACGCTGCCCTACTTCAATTTCTCCGAGGCGGAGATGGATCGCATGGTCAGCTGCAAGACGTTCCAGGGGGGGCGTCAGATGCCGTTGCGCGAATTGTACGAACGCCTGCGCCACACCTATTGCGGCAGCGTGGGGGTGGAGTACATGCACATCGACGACATCGAGGTGCGCCGCTGGTTGCAGCGCCGGCTCGAGCCGCTCGAAACCCGCATCCAGCTCTCGCGCGACGAGCAATTGCGCATCCTCACGCGCCTGACGGACGCGGTGATGTTCGAGGAGTTCATCCGCAAGAAGTTCCCTGGTGCGAAGAGCTTTTCGCTCGAGGGTTCGGAAACGCTGATTCCCGTGCTCGACCTGGCGATCGAGAAGGCTGCTGGGCAGGGGGTGGCGGAGGTCGTGCTGGGCATGGCGCACCGCGGGCGGCTCAACGTGTTGGCGAACATCATGGGCAAGAGCCCGAAGCAGATCTTCCGCGAGTTCGCCGACAAGGATCCGGACCTCTACATCGGACGCGGCGACGTGAAGTATCACCTGGGCCACAGCTCCGATTGGATCACCGCCACGGGGCGGCGTGTGCACGTGTCGATGTGTTTCAACCCGAGCCATCTCGAGTTCGTGAACACGGTGGTGCTAGGTCGCGTGCGCGCGAAGATGGATCGCATCGGGGACACGGGACAGCGCAGTTGCATGGCGCTGATCATCCATGGCGATGCCGCCTTCGCGGGCGAGGGCGTGGTGCAGGAGACCCTGAACCTCAGCCAATTGGAGGGCTACCGCGTGGGCGGCGCGCTGCACATCATCGTCAACAACCAGATCGGCTTCACCACCAGCCCGCGCGACGCGCGATCCTGCGCCTACGCCACCGACATCGCGAAGATGCTGGCCTCGCCGATTTTCCATGTGAACGGCGAGGACCCCGACGCGGTGGCGCTCTGTGTTCGCGTCGCCTTGGAGTTCCGCGCGGAGTTTCGTCGGGACGTCTTCATCGACGTGTACGGATACCGGCGCCTGGGGCACAACGAGACGGACGAACCCGCCTTCACCCAGCCCTTGCTCTACAAGACCATTTCGCGCCGAAAGACGGTGCGTGAAGGGTATCTCGCTCACCTGCTCAAGCTGGGCGGCGTGACTCGCGAGGAGGCGGATCAGGTGGCGGAATCCTGCCGGCGCCGTCTGGAGGATGAATTGGGCGAGGCCAACAGCGAACGCTACCAGGCCCCCGTGGACCGCCTGCCCGGAATCTGGGCGCGCAGCCAGTTCATCGGGGGACGCGACCAGGATGCGCCCGACGTGGAGACAGGCGTTTCGCGCGCGGAGGCCATGGCGCTTCTGGAGCGCCAGGCCGAGGTGCCGGCCGACTTTAAACCACACGCCAAGATCCAGAAGATCCTCGAGGCGCGACGCGAGATGGCTGCGGGCCGCCAGGGACTCGACTGGGCTTCGGCGGAGGCGGTGGCCTTCGGGAGCCTGCTCCAGGCGGGCACGCCGATCCGGTTGTCCGGTCAGGACGCCCAGCGTGGCACGTTCAGTCACCGGCACGTGGTGCTTCACGACGTACAAACCGGCAAGACCCACACCCCCTTGTGCGGATTGGGTCCCAAGCAGGCCGCCTTCCAGGTGTTCAACAGTCCGCTCAGCGAGACCGGGGTCATCGGATTCGATTACGGCTACAGCCTCGACACCCCGGATGGGTTGGTGCTCTGGGAGGCGCAGTTCGGTGATTTTGCCAACGCGGCGCAGGTCATCATCGACCAGTTCATCGTGAGCGCGGAGGACAAGTGGCGGCGCTTGTCGGGATTGGTGCTGCTGCTGCCGCACGGGTTCGAGGGGCAGGGGCCGGAACACTCTAGCGCGCGCCTCGAGCGTTTCCTGGCGCTGGCGGCGGAGGACAACATCCAGGTCTGCTATCCCAGCACTCCCGCGCAGTACTTCCATCTCCTGCGCCGGCAGGTGCTGCGTCCGGTGCGCAAACCGCTGGTGGTGATGACCCCGAAGAGCCTGCTGCGGAATCCGGCGTGTGTCTCGTCGCTCGAGGAACTGGGGCAGGGCACGTTCCGACGCGTGATCCCGGACGCCGGGGTGGTGCCGGGTGCGGTGCGCCGCATCCTGCTCTGCACGGGCAAAGTGTATTACGACCTCGTGGAACGCCGGGAGAAGCTCAAGCGGGCCGAGGATGTCGCCGTGGTCCGGATCGAGCAGTTGTATCCGCTGCGCGCGACGGAGATCCAGGCGGCGCTGGCGTCCTATCCCGAGGCGACCCCGGCAGTGTGGGTCCAGGAGGAACCCGCCAACATGGGGGCCCTGCGCTACCTGAAGGTGCAGTTTGGCGACCGGCTCGTGGACCGCCATCCGCTCTCCTACGTCGGTCGCCCGGCCTCGGCGAGTCCGGCGACGGGCTCAGGCAATGCCCACAAAAAGGAACAGGCGCGGCTGTTGGACGAGGCGTTTCGCGGCCTGGCCTGAGTCGACGCGGTCTCAAGCCGAGATCGCCCGAGGCACGGTCGGCAGCCTGACGACTTGGCGGTCAGGCGTTGGCCAGACCCAGTTCTTTCCGCACTGCCTTCACGCCGGCGACCAGGCTGGCGAGTTTGCGGCGTGAGGCCCAGCGGGCGGTCTGGCTGAGGCCGCAATCGGGAGCAAAGGCCAGCCGTTCGGCAGGCGCGAACTCGAGGCAACGCTTCACGCGCCGCGCAATGTCCTCGGGGCTTTCGATGTAATAGCTCTTCACATCCACGATCCCCACCGCCACGTCGAAGCGTTGAGCGATGACGCGGATCATCTCGAGCTCCGCGAACTCGCGGCTGGCCATTTCCACGTGCATTTCGTCGCAGGTGAAATCAAGGAACGCGGGGAACATGGGCGCGATGAGCCGGGGGCCGACTGCGCGGGCCTTGTAGTTGCCGAAACAGAGGTGGGTGCAGACCCGGGTCCGACCCACGATACTCGAGGTGGTGCGGTTGAAGAGGTCGACGAAACGGCGCGTGTCCTCGCGTTGCGCGTAGCAGGACATGCTGGGTTCATCGACGCTGATCTCGCGGCACCCCGCCGCGACGAGTGCTTCGAGTTCGGTCCGCACGAAGGGGAGCAGTGCCTCGGCCAGGGCCCAGCGATCCGGGTATCCCAGCGCGGGATTGGGAAGCAGGCGCCCTGAGAGCGTGTAGGGCCCGGGCACGGAGGCCTTGAGCGTGACGCCCTCCCCGGCGTGCACGGCGGCGAGGCGCTGGAGCCGGCGGAACTCTTCGACCGCCCCCAGCCCGCGCGGGGCGCGAAGCGGGGCCACGACGGCGTGCTTCCCGCGCTGGTCGTGGGCGGGCGGACCAA
>JADLFD010000427.1 GCA_020845805.1 Verrucomicrobiales bacterium
ACGGCCGCCCAGGGACCCCGGAGGTCATGGGGCCGTCCGGTGTCCTCGTTCCGCTCTCCGCTCGTCCGCGCGTTCCTGTGCTTACGTCTGGGGGGGCTACGTCCGATTACGCCACCCGCGGCGTCGCGAACTTTCCTCCCCGGAGAGCACGGGTCCCCGGGGAGCGGTGAGGCATCGCCGGGTGGTCAGCGCTTCGCGCGCGTGACGTCCCGGATGTAGTTCACTTCCTGCGCGCGGTAGGGGGATCCGTCCGGACGGAAGATCTCGTGGAACCAGACGGGGGGCTCGGCGGTGTAGGTGCGCGTCCAGGAGTCCCACGGGTACTGAGTCTGCGTCTTGCCCGCCACGAATCCCCAGTTATAGGCCGCGACGCCGTGTTCGCGCATCCAGCCGAGGTGCGGACTGAAGGTGCTCCCCGCGGGCCGCGCCATGTACTCCGTGCAAAGGATCGGGCGCCGGTAACGCCGCAGGTTGTCCACGCACTTGATCAGCCCGGGCAGATCCCCGTAGTGGTGGAAGCTGATGATGTCCGAGTTCTCGAGCTGAAACTTCTCCATGGGTGTCAGCTGGCCGGGGTCGGGCCAGTTTCCGATCCACACCCCTGAGGTGAGCGGTTGCTTCGCCTCCACTTCGCGGGCCCAGACCCAGACCTTGGCGAGGAACTCCAGGGCGCGCTCCTTTTTGTCGCGCAACTCGACCGTGCCGTACGCGGAGGTGTTCGGGTTATCGGGCTCGTTGAAGAGGTCCCAGGCGTGGACGCGCCGGTCCTTGCGGAAGCGGGTCATGACGGAGACGAGATAGGCTTTCATCTCGTCCTGGCGCGCGGGGTCCCGGAGCACTTCGGCGCCGGGCGATTGCACCCAGCCCGAGTTGTGCACGTGGGGGCGCGGCGCCCGTTGTGGTCCCGCCTTGGGGAAGGGGTCCCAGACCGCGTCGAACGGGACCAGCATCACGCCCAGATGGTGGCGATGGGCGAGGTCGAGGAAAGTATCCACGCGCCGCAGGAATCCCTTCGGATCCTGGCTCCACGCGAGGTCATGCAGGAACACGCGCAGGCTGGTGAAACCGAGGCTCTCGGCCCAGGCCAGTTCCCGATCCACCGCCGCCGGATCGAAGGTGTCGGCCTGCCACATCTCGAGCTGGTTGATGGCGTAAGCCGGGGAGTAGTTGCAGCCGACCTTCCAGCCGGTGCTCATGTCCCAGGTGCGGGCCTGCGCTTCGGTCCAGCGACCGGGCAGCGGCTCCGCGGAGGCGTTGATCCCCGAGAGGAAGGTCACGCTGGCGAGGGCCAGCGCGAAGGTCGCCAGCAGCCGTCGGGCAAGACGGCCGAGGCACGGCCGAGCCTCCCCCGGGAGGGTTGTCGACGCAGGCACGGCGGGCAGGGGAAGCGGCGTGAGCATGATGGACTCCTACTCCTTCCGGGCGGGACGGGACTTTTCCTTTTTGCCGGGCTTGGCGGTCTTCTCCTTCTTCCCGCCCTCCTTGACTCCCCAGAAGTCGATCACGAACACGTCCGCGATGACCGGCCCGACGAGCTTCCCGAACTCCTTATGGTCCGGGTGCACGAGGTACTCATCCCGGTCCTGGGCGGAACGGAAGGTCAGGAGAAAGGCGTGGGTGAACCCCTTGTCGAGTTTCTCCGGGCTGACGTTGGTGCCGGCTTCGTAGCTGGCGATCTGGCTGATCTTCCCCGGCAAGGCAGCGAAGGCCTCTTCCACCTTGCGCACCTCCGCCGCGGAAGCGGTCTCCTTGAACTTGAAGGCGACCATGTGGGTGAGCTTGCCCCGTCCGGGGCGTTTGGCGTCGGCGGCCATGGCAGAATTGGAGTGGGCGAGCAGTCCCGCCGCGAGGGCGACGGTCAGGAACAGGATTCTCATTGGGAGCCCCCATTCAAAGAGCCACGCGCGCATGGCGTCAATGCGCGCGTGGCGAACCGCTGGAAATCGAGCCTGTAGGGTTTTCCTACGAGAACCGGCTATAAAATCCCTTTACGGCCGAATGACGCCCGTGTTACGCCGGTGTAGTTCGACGTGATTACTGCCGACACTCGAATAGGAAGGTTTTGACGGTCATGAGTGGATCCAACCCCCGATTCGCGCTGGCCAACACGACGTTGTACCGCGAGTTCCAGGCTGAGCGCGAAGAGATACTCCGGCACAAGTGGCTCGAGTCGGAAAAGGCAGGTCGAGACGTAGGTTTCGAGTACGCCCTTACCGACTGGAACCTCAAGCATCGTGCCCAGTGGCGGCGACACCGACAGCAGGTCCTGCAGTCGGCCGCGTAACGCTTCCCCTGTCCGCCCTCCCTGGATCCTCTGGTTCCGGGGTTTCGTCTTCTTTGGGGCTCATGTGACGAGCTGCTGGCCGCCTTGGGGACGCTTGCGCGGGGCGGTTTTCGTGGCGTTTCGGGCGATGCCAGGCGACTGGTGCCGCGTTTCCGGGAGGTCGCGTTCATGGCCTGGGTGGCGTTCCGGGTTTTCCGATTGCGTCGTTGAAATGAACACGGGTGAATGGACTCCATCATGAGCGCGCGCCGGATCTTGATGACCGCCGATGGGTTGAGGTTGGCCATCAGTCGCATG
Source organism: Verrucomicrobiales bacterium (assembly GCA_020845805.1). Lineage (GTDB taxonomy): Bacteria > Verrucomicrobiota > Verrucomicrobiia > Limisphaerales > CAIMTB01 > CAIMTB01. The sequence continues at coordinate 2,582 of JADLFD010000427.1, forward strand.
GCACATGAGATCGCGGAACGGGACGCGGGCGCGGAGCGGCTGCTGATCGTGGGGGTGCAGGCGGGGGGGATCCACCTGGCCGCGCGGCTGGCGCAGGAGCTGCAACAATGGCGCGGGCAGCCGCTGATCGCAGGCCAGCTCGATGTTTCGATGCACCGCGATGACCTCAGCCAACGTCCGGCCCCGGCGATCCGCCCCACCAATCTCCCCGGCGATGTGCAGGGCGCAACCGTGGTGCTGGTGGACGACGTGCTTTTTAGTGGCCGGACGGTGCGTGCCGCGTTGGACGCCCTGCATGACTTCGGCCGGCCCGAACGAGTGCGCCTGGCGGTGCTGGTCGATCGGCTTGGACATCGCCAGGTTCCCATCCAGGCCGACTATGTGGCGCGCAAGGTGGAATCCCTCCCGGGCCAGCGCGTGGAGGTGATGTGGTCCGAGGACGGCTCCGAGGACGGCGTTTTTCTGAATCAACCCTGACCTACTCCCATGACCTGGAACCGCCGCCACCTGCTCGACATCGAGTCCTTGTCCACCGAGGAACTGCTCACGGTTCTCGACACGGCGCGGGGCTTCAAGGCGGTGGGCAACCGCGCCATCAAGACCGTGCCGGCATTGCGCGGCAAGACCGTGATCAACCTGTTTGTCGAGCCTTCCACGCGGACGCGCATCAGCTTCGAGTTGGCGGCGCAGCGGCTGACCGCCGATGTGATCAATTTCAACGCCGACACCTCCTCGCTGAAGAAGGGGGAAACCCTGCGCGATACGGCGCGCAACCTGGAGGCGATGAATGCGGACATCATCATCATTCGCCACAGCGCCGCGGGCGCTCCTCATTTCCTCGCGCGGTTTCTTCAGTGCAGCGTGGTGAACGCAGGCGACGGCGCTCATGAGCATCCCACGCAGGCATTGCTCGACGTCTTCACTATCCGCGAGAAGAAGGGCCGGGTCGAAGGACTCAAGGTCACGGTGATGGGCGACATCCTCTTCAGCCGCGTCGCGCGCTCGAACATCTGGGCGCTGCGCAAGCTGGGGGCTCAGGTCACGTTGTGCGGTCCGCCGACCCTCGTGCCCCGCTGGTTCGAGCAGATGGGTTGCCGGGTATGCTGGGACGTCACCGAAGCCCTGCGCGACGCCGACGTGGTCAACCTCCTCCGCATCCAGCACGAGCGTCAGCGGCAATCGATGTTCCCCGGGGTGGGCGAGTACCGGTCCCAGTTCGGCCTCGACCGCGCCCGCATGGAAGGGCTCAAGCCGGACGTGCTGATCATGCACCCGGGCCCCATCAACCGCGGGGTGGAGATCGATGCCGACACCGCGGATGGGGATCGCTCAGTCATCCTGGAGCAGGTGACCAACGGTCTCGCGGTCCGCATGGCGGTCCTCTACCTCGTCACCGGCAACGACCCGGGCTTTGTGCGCAATTGACCCGCCGCCGGCGAGCCCGGGGACGTCGCGGCCGCGCGCGTCCCGCGCCTTCCACGCGGAACCCCGCCAGGTGAGTTCCAAAGCGCCGGTATCACTGGCGAACCACACCGCGAACGCCCTCCCGCGCAGCGAGCGTCGCAGCTTCTCTCGGGCCTTCGCCGTGGCCGGCATCGTGTCGTCCATCAGGATCAGATGCCGGGCGCCCAGGTGCTCGACCACGGTCGGGTTGAACCCGCCGCCGCGGTCGTCCAGGCCGGCGATCACCAGATCGGCACGGAGCTCCGGATGCCGTTCCACCAGCGCTTGCTGCCCGGCGGCACCCAGGTCCGCCGCGAGCAGGATCACCTGGCCTTCGTGCTCCAGGGCGAGGACGAGGCTGCCCTCGTCGGCTCGCGAGAACCGGTCTCCGGGCGCGGGATGGAGCAGACGCAGCGGTGGCACGCGGGTCGGGGCGGCGGCGGTGATGACCTGCACGCGGTTGGAAACCTCCAGCCACCGCAGGGTCTCACGGTAGTCCTTGGACCGAAACGGATGCGGACTCCGCAGCACGGCGTCGAGGTCGAAGACTTCGGCCAGGCGTCGCGCGCCGCCGGTGTGCCGGATGTCTCCGTGGGTCAACGCCAGGAGCGGTATCCGATCCACGCCTCGGGCGCGCAGATAGGGTTCCACCACCTGTTCCGCGGACCTGAGGTCACCGGCGTCCACCAGGATGGGCGGTGACCGCTGCGGTTCGATCCAGACCGCGTGGCCGCCGCGCAGGGGAAGCAGGGTGAGTCGCAGGCTGGAGCGATGGGCATGCCATTCCGCGCAGGCGATCGCCAGGCAGGCGGTGGCAGCGAGTCCGAGCATGACGCCCAGCGTGCGGTGGGGGCGGCGGCGCAATCCACACAGGGCCAGCCCCAGGTACCAGAGTGCCGTGAGGCCGGCGGGCCAGCGCGCCACGTTCCAACAGCCGCCCGGGAGCGTGGCCGCGTAGTCGCTGACGATCATCATCGCGCGCATCCAGAACCACGCGCCATGGTTGAAGAGTTCGGTGAAACCCGGTGCCCAATCTCCCGAGATCAAAGCACCCAGATTGCTGGCCAGGGCCGCACTGCTGAGGGGCACGACCACCAGGTTGGCCGCCAGCGACGCCGGTGTGCACAAATGGAAATAGTGCGCGCCCAGGGGCAGCGCGCCCATCCAGGCCGCGAACGAGACGGCGAATGCGGCGGCCAGCTGGCGCCACACCTGGTGGGCCAGGCGTCGCCAGCGGGGTACAAGATCCTCCGGGAGCCACGGGTCTGGCGCGGTGAGTCGCGACAGCCAGGCGACCAGAGGAGGTTGTAGCAGGGCGATGGCGGCCACCACGGCGAAGGAAAGCTGGAATCCGGCCTGGAAGAGCTGGCACGGGTCCCAGATCAACACCGCGAGTCCGGCCGCGGCCAGTGAGTTCAGCAGCTCGGGCGGTCGCGCCAGCAACCAGCTGCCCACGACCACGGAGGTCATGATCGTGGCGCGGATGGCAGAAGGTTGCCATCCCGTGGCCGCCGTGTAGGCCCAGACCACCATCAGCACCACCAGCGCGACGCCGGTGCGCGGCACGCGCAGCAACCTCAGCGCCTGCGTCACCAGGCTCGCGATCAGCGCGATGTGCAGCCCGCTGATGGCGAAGAGATGCATGGTGCCGCTGCGCATGAAGGGTTCCTCCACGTCATCCGTCAGCCCCGTCTTCCAACCCAAGGTCATGGACCACAGCAATCCCAGGGCGGGATCCACTTCAGGCAGACCCAGCGCGAGCGTGGCGCGCGCCCACCCCTGAAAGCGCTCATCCCAGGGCGGCGCCCAGTCCGAATTCGGATCCCACGGGTCCCAGTCCTCCGGCCGGGAGACCCGTAACTCGCGGTGGATGCCGCGCCAGCGAAGGTGCTCGGCGTAGTCGAAGATGCCGGGCGCCTGCGGGCCACGCGGAGCGGCGAGCACACCACTGACCCGCACTTCGCGCTGGCGTCCGAAGCCGACCGGAAGCACTCCCGGGGTGGCGACGATCACGGTGCCGCGCACACGGTGCCACGAGCCGTCGCCCTCGAACCGCTGACGCTGGCATTCCACCAACGCCAGCGTGTTGGTGCGGCGTGTGCCGTTCTGCGTATGGACGCGTTGTTCCGGGGTCGAGGCGAGGCGGCCTTCGAGGGTGACGATCCGTGGTTCCTCGGACTGATGCCGCAGGTCATCGGGATCCAGCGTGGCGGTGGTCGACGCGAGGTGCGTCCAGCCCGCGAGCACGAGAAACACGGCGAGGAAACCGGGCCCGTGGCGGGCGCGGCTCAGGGCGGCCAGGCCGGCGAGCACGGTGGCGGCGAATAGCCAGGGCAACGCGGTCGGCACGGCCTGCGAGCACACGATGCCGGCCGCGAACAGGCACGCAGGTGCCGTCAGCGGTTGCTTGATCATCTACCGGGTGACGCGCCAGTCGCCGATCCTCCTTGAACCGACGAGCGCGATGACGGCCCCGAGCGTGTCGAGGAGCACATCGACTGGCGAGCCCACACGCGTGGGAACGAACGATTGATGAACCTCATCACTGATCGCGTAGAGCAGGGTCAGACCCAACGCCGCGAGGGCCTGTCCCCAGCTCCAGGGCGCCTGCGAATTCCGGCGCAGGGCGCGATGAAACAACAGCGCCAGCACGCCAAAGGTCACCACGTGCACCACCTTGCGCATCCCCAGAATCACCGCCGCGCGCCCCTCCGGCGTCAGCTCCGGCACGATCCAATCAAGGAATGGCCCGATCAGGCGCGATCCGCGCGCCCCGGAATCCGCGTCCGCGGAGGCCAGGAAAATGAGAGCCATCCAGAGCGTGGCCGGCCACCACCGGCCCAACAGGGAACGCGGTGCGGGCGGTGCGGGCGAATCGCCAGGGGCGGGCATCAGGCTCGAGCAGACTGGAGGGTGCGGTCGGGGTGGGGCCCGGGGCGGCGTTCATCCGCCCGGTTGCCTCCACCCAGGCGGGCGGGTCGGGAGGCTGGCTCCACGGCCACGCTCGCGGGCTTGGTGCGGCTACCGCTCCGTCCCCAGGGGCGGTGGCTGCTTACGCGAAGGTTCTGCCTCGGCGGCCAACAATTGGGCTATCAGTTCCGCGCGCGCGGGGATCATGGTGACCTGCGCGCCGCCTTCGACGAGGTTTTGCACTTCCAGCACGTCGAACACGGCCCTGGCAATCCCGGCATCGGCGCTGATTTCGCGCAGCGCGTCCCCCACGATCTTCGGCCGCATGGCTGCCGCGCGCGCGAACTCGACGGCCGCCTGGCGTTCGGCTGTGCTGCGGATGACGCTCACTTGGTTTGCGCCGTCCTGCTTGATGGCGCTGGTCACCTGTCGGAGCCGGTTGACCACCTTCTCCTCAATACCCCGGATCATCGCGACGTCCCGGAAATGCACCTTGCGGATATAGACGGATCCGACGCGATAGCCCCACTCCTGTGATTTGGGAGAGACCTCATTGCGGACGGCGCGGCTCATGGCATGCCGGTTCACCAGCATGTCGGACAGTTTCAGGTTGCTGAGGCAGCGCACCGTGGCGTTGCTCAGGTTGGCGGCGAGCGACCCGCGCGGATCCGTGTTCTTGAAAAGGTAGGCGATGGGGTCCGAGACCGACATTTCGGACCACACGCCGATCCCCATGGGCGCGCCTTCCTCGGAATTCACTGGGAGACTGCGCAAATATTCCTGATCGAGGCGCAGGTCGATGGTGTCCACGCGTCCGAGCCATTTCACCAGCAGGGCGCGCCAGCCCAACCGGAACCAGAGGAGGTGAAGGCCAGGTTCGTCGATCACTCGGATGACCTTGCCGAACAGCACGTAAACCCGGGCCTGGCGTTCGCGCACGATGGTGTAGACGCCCAGCAGCTTGGCCGCGGCCTGCAGGACGGGTTCGAGGATGAACATCGCGACAAAGGTGGCCGCCGCCACCGCGAGAAAGAGGGCGATGCTGTTCATGTGCGGTCCTCCACGATGGCTCGGCCCGCTTCCCGGAAGAGGCGCAATCGCACGTTCCTTTGGTAGGCCTCCAGGACCCCGGGTCCGGCCGAGCGCAATTCCTGCAATTGCGCCGCCAGCGCCCTCAGGGGCTCGACTTCCGCCTGCGCTTTCAGGGTCTCGATCTCCACCGCGCGGCGTGACTGCACCAACGTCTGGTCGGCCCCTGCCTGGGCGAGGCTGATGTCGGAAGAAACCTGATTGTAGGCGGTGTTGATGGCGGCGAGTGCGGACTCGACTTCATTGGGCGGATCAATGCCGGTGATCAGGGAGGCGTCGAGGATGACGCCGTAGCGCGCGGCGGAGGACGCGCACTCGCGGTCCATGGTCTCATTGAGGTCGCGCATATTCTTGCGCAGGTCATTGATCGACACGCCGATGGCTGGTGTGGCCAGGGCGGAGTCGCCGAGCTTGATCCCTTCGGGGATCTCCGTGGGGGCCTCGAAGCTGGAGATGCGTTCGCGCAGGACCGAGACGAAAAAGCCCATGACGTGGGCGATGGGATTCTTCACGCCAAAGAGGTAGGCGTAGAGATTGCGGTCCGAGACACGGTAGCGGATCTGTCCGCGCAAACCGGTGTTCAACTGGTCTTTGGTCACCGCCTCGAGGACCTGGCCTCCGGTGTTGGCGTTGGGATCCTCCGGGTCGAACGCCATGCTGACCGTTTCCACGGCCGTGGAAACCTTGTGGACCCGTTCCCACGGCCAGCGGAAGTAGGGCCCGCCCGGGCCGATGATCCGCACCTGCGGCCACTGGTAACGCTCGCGTTCGTCGGGCCGGAGCGATTCCGCGATGGGATCATCCGCGACGGTCCGGCCCTCCACGCGTTGCGCGCGGCCGAACACCGTTTTCACGGCCAGCTCGTTTTGGTTCACCGTGAAGAGCCCGCCGAGCAGACAGCGGACGGCGAACCAAGCGGCGAAGCCCACGACCAAACCGAGGAGAATGGAAGCCATGGCAGATGGGAGACCTGACCCCGTTCTAGACCATGGCGGGATTCTGACGAGCCTTCATTCGCGGGGTCGGTGGGCGTGGCACGTCCGCCGGCGCAGGTTGGTGAACGCACCCCGCCTCGCGATGAGGGCCAGACTCAGGGATCGTTCTGCTCAGCGATGGCGCGGTTGACGTTCCACAGCGACGTGGACAGGCCGTTGTCGTTGTTCCAGCGGCGGTGCCAGCGATCGTTCTTGGGATCGATCACGTCGTTGCGCCGCGCGGCCTCGGCGTGGCCGTCGCAGAACATGAGCGTGGTCCGGCGGTTGTGGCGGTTGGACGGCCATTCTGCTTCGGTGGTGGGATCGATGTTGCCGTCGAATTGCCCGCGCACCCCGCGGGTGATCTTGCCGCCCGTCCCGGGCTTGCTGTCGCCCAGCATGATCATATCGGAAGGGGCGACGACCTCACCCTCCTTGATCTCCGGGAACATCGCCTGATCCACGTCGCCGCCCAGACCGCGGCGGCCACCGGATCGGGCGGCGCCCCAGTCGTTGTAGCCGATGGAGAAGAGCGAGGTCTCGGAGATCCCGAAGACATCGCGCCCGGCTCCGACGATATTGGGCGCGCCGAGGGTGCGGTTGACGTTGGTGTCCCACCAGCTGAACGGCGTGGCGGCCGGACACGAGAACACGGCGCGGTTGGTGCTCATCTGCGTGAACAGCCGCGGGGCCCAGACGTAGCGGAAGCCGCCGCTGGCAAAGAGGCATCCTGGGTACTTCTCGAACTCCTGCACGTACATGATCGTGGCGATCCCGATCTGCCTCATGTTGTTCAGGCACTTGGTCTGTTGCGCCTTGCTCTTGGCCTTGGACAGCGCGGGCAGGAGCATGCTGGCGAGAATGGCGATGATGGCGATTACCACCAGCAGCTCAATCAGGGTGAATCCCCTTGGTCCGCGACGGCGGGCTGGGGCAGTGAGAGAAACGGGGGCGCCTTTCATGGGATTCTCCGCGACGTTCGGGGTTCCCCACCAATGAAGCCGTGAGGGGCGCCGATGTCCAGCCACGAGGTCCACCTGCGCATATCTGCAATCCACCAACCCGCAGCGGCGGATGGACTCCGGGAGTCGGCCCCACTACCTTCGCGCCGATTCATGAAGGCCTCTCGCTCCCGACCCGCCCGTGGGGTCAACGCCCCGGCGACCTCCGCCCCTGCAGGATCCTCCCGTCGCCCTCCCAAGGCGATTCGGGAGCTGAAGCAGGACCCCCCAGGGAATGACGCAGCGGCCGCTCCCAACCCCGTCCCTGTCCCGAGTAAGCCGCCCGCGAGACGACCGCTCGTCCGCCGCCCCGCCGCCGCCGCCCCGCCGCCCCGCGCCACGGCCGAGTCCTCAACCCCGGATCGCGAGGCGGCGGGCGCCCCACGACCGGCGGCGGAGCTTTCCGACGAGACATTCCAACCCATCCGCCGCGCCTCGGAATCGTCGCGAGCCAAGGACACGGCAACCTCCACCCCCGGTCGTCGCGACACGTACGATGGGGACACCGCCTACCGCCTCTATCTGCGTGAGATCGGCGAGATCTCGTTGCTCACCCCGGCGGAGGAGATCGAACTCGCGGCGCGCATCAAGGCCGGAGACCGCAAGGCGCGCGATCACATGATCAAGGCCAACCTGCGCCTGGTGGTGAAGATCGCGCATGACTACGAGAACTACGGGCTTCCGCTGCTCGACCTGATCAACGAGGGCAACATCGGCCTCATGAAGGCCGTCGAACGCTTTGACCCGGCCAAGGGTGGCAAACTTTCCACCTACGCGGCGTGGTGGATCAAACAGGCCATCAAGCGCGCGCTCGCCAACCAGGGAAAGACCATCCGGCTCCCGGTCCATCTGGTCGACAAGATCGCGCGCATGCGCCGCACCGCGGCGCAGTTGGAGGACGTCTTCGGACGCGAGCCCACCGACGAGGAGTTGGCGGAGGAACTGGGGATTCCGGCCTCGCGAGTGGCCCAGTGGCGCAGCGCTGCCATCCGGCCCGCTCAACTCGACGCTCCCATCGGGGACGACGAAGCCAATTCGCTCAAGGACATCGTCGCCGACGAGAAGCAGGCCACGCCGTATCGCGAGCTCGAGGATAAGACGGTGCGCGTGATGCTCGAGAGCATGATCGACACCCTCGACGCGCGCGAACAAAGCATCCTGCGCCAGCGTTTCGGCTACGACGGAGGTGAAGGAAAGACGCTGGAGGAAATCGGCGTTCAGTACGGCGTCACGCGTGAGCGGATCCGCCAGATCGAAGCCGTCGCCCTGCGCAAGTTGCGGCGTATGATCGAGAAGCTCGAACGCACCGCGAAGAAGCGGTGACGCACCGGCGAGGGGGAAGGGAAAGGAAAAGAAGAGGGGGACGGAGAGTCGAGCGTTCGTAGCCGCGGACGTGAAGTCCGCGCTGGATGGCGTTGGCGAATGGAATGAGCGGGAGCGGTCGAGTGAGCGCCGTCTTCACGACGGCGGCTACGGAACGAAACGAAGAAGTAGCCGCGGACGTGAAGTCCGCGCCGAATGGCGTTGGCGAATGGAATGAGCGGGAGCGGTCGAGTGAGCGCCGTCTCCACGACGGCGGCTACGGAACGAAACGAGGAAGTAGCCGCGGACGTGAAGTCCGCGACGGATGGCGTTGCGAATGGGGTGAGCGGGAGCGGCCGAGGGAGCGCCGTCTGCACGACGGCGGCTACGGAACGAAACGAAGA
>JADLFD010000428.1 GCA_020845805.1 Verrucomicrobiales bacterium
ATCCCAGGCTCAGGAATGACTTCCAACGAAGCCCGACCGAAGACCATCTCCGCGTCCAACACGCCACCCTCGCCCGTGACGTACAACGCTTCGTCCGGACCCACCGTGTAGAACGGCTCGAGCACCAACTCGTAAGCACCACCTGGCTCCAGGTCCTTCGGGATCAGGACGAAAGAAGCCAGCAAACTGGCATCGTAGCGCACCGCCGCCTGCCCCATCAAATCCACCGTCCCCTTGACCGAGGCGTAGCCCGGTCCCACGTCGGTGAATGCCCCCGGCCCTTGCAGCCCGTTAAAGTCGAGGGGAGCCGGGATTTCGATCCCCGGCTTCGCCACGTCAAACGCTTGAGCGTCGAACTTCAACGTCACTCCGTAACTGATCAGGCCCGCCTGCGGCACGGGCTCCAGCACCACGCGCACCCGAAACGTCGTGGCCAGCGCGTCCACCTGATACTGCGGTTCCTCGAACCCGACGAACGAGCTCAACGGACTGGCCGCCTGCGGTTCACCACCAGCCGACGACGACGCCGTCACGGGTGTCGCGCTCAAGGCGGCGATTCCCGCGCTCAGCACTCCCCAGATGGTGGCTCGGCGCACGGTGAAGCTTCCCGAGAGCCAAACGGCTCTAGTGACATCTACGCAAGGAAACTCTCTAGATTACACGCAAGAATTGTGATGCATGAATCTCATCGTTCTCCGCGGTATTCCTGCATGCCAAATCCCATCAAGGATTTAACTCGCTGGGTTTCTCCTTGAGCTGCGCCCCTGGATTCGGTTCATTCGCGAGTCCTCCAGCCAAGTCGGAACGATCTCCAAAACCTGCGACCGAACACGAGCCGCTCTATGCCCACGCCTCGCTTCCTGCGACCTTCCGACCTCGCCCCTCAGACGCTTGGACGCACGCCCCGGGTCCAAGCGAGACCGTCGCCAGCGCGATGCTTGGCGGCGGGAACGTGGTCGATCCTCGTCGTGGCCACCGCGATCTCCACGATGGCGGCGGACCCGGGCAGCGCGTTTGAACTGCCGACGTCCGATCTCTCCCTCGAGGACGTGCGCCGGTTGGTGGCCAATCGCAATGAAAGCGTCCAGATGCGGATGCTCGAGCACGAGATTTCGACGCACGTGCACCAGGCGGAGCGCGGCATCTTCGAGCCCCAGGTGGTGGGGTCGGTGGAGCGCATCGACACGGACCGCCCGAACAACACGCAGCAGCAGGCGAGTCTCGGTCTGTTCGGACCGTCGACCCCCGTGTTCCTCGAGCGGAATCGCTTCTACAACGCCGGCATCGAATTTCTGGCCCCGACCGGCACCCGGTTGCGGCTTGGCTACACCATGCGTGAGCTGGGCAACAACCTGCAGTACAGCGGTAGCGACACCAACCGCGTCTACTTCGGCCCCGAGTACGAGACCTTCCTGGGCGCCACCTTGGTTCAGCCTTTGCTCAAGAACTTCGGTGTGGGCACCACGATGGCCAAGATCCGGCTGGCCGCGCTGGCCTCCGAGGTGGCCTTCCAGGAATACCGCCGGCAGCTGATGCTCACCTTGGCGCAAGCGGAGTCCGCGTACTGGGAGCTGCACCTCGCGCAGGAGAAGACGCGCATCGCGGGAGAGTCCGTGACGCTCAGCGAGAAGATCCTCTCCGATAACAAGGCGCGGCTCGAAGTGGGCAAGGCTCCCGAACTCGAAGTGCTGCAGGCGGAGGCGGGCATCTCGTTGCGCCGCGCGCGTCTGAACGAAAGCCGGCAGAAGGTGATCGAGGTTGCCGGTCGCCTCGGCAACCTGTTCGGTCGCACGCCGACGGATACCAGCGCTCTGCCCCGCGCCACGGATGAACCTTCCACGCAGAAAGACCTCACCACCGGGGCCCCGGACGTGGAGGCGGCGTTCCAGAACAACCCCGACTTCATCGCGCGCCACGCCCAACTCTCGCAGGAGGGGATCCGGGTGAAGTACGCACGCAACCAGCGGCTGCCGCAGGTGGACTTGAGGGCCAGCTATGGCCTCAATGGGCTGGGACGTTCCCTCGGCGATTCCTGGTCCGATGTTAACTCTCAGGATTACCCGGCCTGGTCGGTGGCGGTCGAACTGCGCATTCCCATCTCCGGCGGCATCAAGGAACGGAACGAATACCGCGCCGCCCTGCTCGGCAAGGAACGGGCTGAGTTCGGCATCAAGGAGGTGGAAACCCAGCTGCTCAACGGGCTCGACGCCGCGCGTCGGCGCCTGCGCTTGTATTCGGAGGACATCGAGAACTACCGCTCGGTGGCGGTCTTCCATGAGCGCCTCCTGCAGACGCAACTGGATCGCCTGTCGGTCGGCGGTATCGAGAGCGTCACCGTGCTGGAGACCGAGGAACGCCTGTCCGAGGCCCGGTCCGCCGTGGTGGAGGGTCACATTCTGTATCGTCGCGCACTGTTGGAGCTGGAGCTGATCCGCGGCACCATGCTCCGGGTTCGCAGCCTGGAGATTACCAAGGACGAGCTCCGCCACCTGACCCGGGAACGCCTGCGGTTGGCGCAGGCCCCGCCGGTGCGCTGGGAGGATCTCGAGCGCAAGGCGGCCCGTGAGTTCGACACTCTCGCTCAGCCCAACGTCACCAAGCCCTGACCTCCCTCATGCTCATGAACCCACTACCGATCCATGCTTCCACCGGAGGGCCGGGTGGCATGCGTCCGGACCCTGCCCACGCCGGAGGGCGCCGCGCCGCGTGTCGGTCCGTTGGCGCGCGCGTGATCCTGGCCCTCGCGGCGGCGTTGGCGGGTGGAGTCGCCTTCGGCCAACCGTACGAAATCGCGGGGATTTCCGAGCCGGTCATGGACTCGACCATGGCGTTTCCGGCGACGGGCATCGTCGCGGCACGTCATTTCCCTGAGGGCGCCACGGTGCGCAAGGGCCAGGTGCTGATTGAGCTGGAGAAACGGCTCGAGGAACTCGACGTCGCCCGCCGCAAGCTGGCCATGCAACTGGCCTCCACCGAGCTGCAGCGCCTGGAGACGCTGGCGAGCAAGAACACCATCTCGGTCAGTCGCGAGGAGATCGACAAGAAGCGCGCCGAGTCCGAGATCGCCAAGGTGGAGCTGGAGTTGTCCGAGGAAATGGTGCGCCGCCGGCAGATCCTGTCGCCGGTGGACGGCCAGATCGCACGGTTCTTCAAGCAGGTGGGCGAGGCGTGCGACGAGGAACGCGCTCCGGTGGTGCGCGTGGTGGATACTCGCAGCTGTTATTTTGTCGCCGACTGCGAAGCCAAGGCCTGGCAGCGGCTGAAGCTCGAGCAGGCTGTGAAGCTCCAGTTCGATGGCCGCGACGGCGTGATCGAGGTCGAGGGCACGGTGCACTACATCGCGCCCGTGGTGGACCCCGCCAGTGGATTGCTCCGCATCAAGGTGCTTTTCGACAACCGTGACCAGCGCATCCGTCCTGGGATCGCCGGTCGCATGTCCGTGCCCTGACACCTATGTCGAATCCGAATCCCACCACCGAACCGGTCGCCTTCGACGCGCTGCTGGCGGAACTGCGCCGGCTGCGACGGTTCTCCGGGCCGCCGACCGAGTTCTGGCCCACCCTGGTTCAGGCGCTCTCCCAGGTGGCGGGAGCCAACCGCGGCATGGTGCTCCGCCGCGATCCCCGTGCTCCGGAGAAACTGTTGAAGATCGCGGAATGGGTGCCGGAGGGGCACGCCGACCGCGCGGTCCAGAGCTACCTGCGCTGCCTGCCCGATCTGACGGACCTCTGCCTGCGTGAAGGGCGCGGATTGCTGCCGCTGGAGAACCCGGTGGCTGGGACGCGACATTTCGCCTTCGGAGTCACGCTGCATTTCCTCGAGGAATCCCAGCATTGCGTAGCGGCGTTTCTCGGACTGGCCACCACCGAGGCCGACGTGGTTCAGCGCCTGCTGCGTCTCGAACTCGCGGCGGATGTGCCGCTCGCCTACCAGTCCAACCAGGCTGCCAGCCAGGCACGCCGGGATGTGCAGAAGTTTGCCTCGGTCCTGGATGTGGTGGTGCCGGTCAACGCCGAGACGCGCTTCCTGGCCGCGAACCTCGCCTTCTGCAACGCGCTCGCCGGCGCCTTCGAGTGCGAACGCGTCAGCCTGGGCTGGCTGCAGGGCGGATTCGTGCGCCTCAAATCCATCAGCCGCACCGAACGCTTCGACAAGCAAATGGTCGCCGTCCAGGCGCTGGAGAAGGTGATGGAGGAATCCCTCGACCAGGACGACGAGATCCTCGCGCCCCCGCCGGAGGGAGCGACCTTCGTCTCGCGGGAGCATCAGACCTTCCTCCAGGCCAATCACACGGGTCACCTCGTGACCGTGCCGCTCCGAGTGGGCGGCAAAGCCGTGGCCGCGCTGACCTGCGAGCGCAAGGCGCGCGCATTCGACACCCTCGAGGTGCAACAACTGCGCCTCGCCTGTGACACCGTCGCCCGCCGGTTGGACGACCTGCATCGCACCGACCGCTGGTTCGGTTCGCGCTGGTTCCATGCGATGAAGGAGCGCGCGGGCAAATGGGTCGGCCCCCAGCATACCTGGGCCAAGGTCGCGGCCGTGGCCGGAGCCGTTGCGCTCGTCGCCCTCCTGCTCCCCATCTATCCCTACCGTGTCGAAGGCAATTTCATCCTGCGCAGCGACGAGGTCACCTACCTCACCGCGCCGTTCGACGGTTATATCCGGTCGGTGGAGGTGCGCCCCGGGGACACGGTGACCAACGGGGGCACGCTGCTCGCGCTGAACACCGACCAACTGGTGCTCGACGAAGCCGGCGCGGTGGCCGACCAGACCCGGTTCCGCCGCGAGGCCGAGAAGGCGCGCGCCAACAACGCGCCGGCCGACATGCGCATTGCCCAGGCGCTGGCCGACCAGGCCGCCACGCGGCTGGAGGTGGCGCGCTATCGCCTGCGCCAGGCACGGCTGAACTCTCCGTTCGAGGGAGTCGTGGTGGAGGGCGACCTGCGTCAGCGCATCGGGGCGCCGGTCCGCCAAGGCGATGCCCTGTTCAAACTCGCGCGTCTGGACGCCCTCTACGTCGAGGCCGAAGTCAACGAGCGCGATGTTCACGAGATCCTCGACAAGTCCGTTGGTGAAATCGCGTTCCTCGCGCAACCCAAGCGTAAACACCCGGTGCGCGTGGTGCGCATCGAACCCGCGGCGGTGCCCAAGGAGAAGGAGAACGTGTTCCTCGTGCGCTGCGCGCTGGAGCAGCAGCGGGAGGACTGGTGGCGACCGGGTATGAGCGGCGTGGTGAAAGTCGACGTGGAACGGCGCACGTTGCTCTGGATCCTGACCCATCGCACCGTCGATTTCCTCCGCCTCTTCCTCTGGTGGTGACATGACCGAGGCCCCTCCCACGTTCAGTGAGTCCTGGTATCGCGTCGCCCACCAGCGCGTCGCGTTGCGCCCCACCGTCCAGGTCCACCGCCAACGCTTCCGCGGGGAGCGCTGGTACGTCCTGCAGAACCCCTTCAACAACCAATACTTCCGGCTCCGCCCCGCGGCCTATGAGTTCGTGGCTCGACTGAGCATGAACCGCACGGTGGAGGAGGTGTGGAAGGAATGCCTGGAACGGTTCCCGGATGAGGCGCCCGGACAAGAGGCCGTCCTCCAGTTGCTCGCTCAGCTGTACCACGCCAATCTTCTCCAGTACCCGGCTACCAGCGACGCCTCCCAGCTCTTCAAGCGCTACGAGAAGACCCGCACCCGGGAACTCCGCGGCCGACTCCTGAACATCATGTTTGCGCGGATCCCGCTGCTGGATCCCGACCACTTCCTGGTTCGCACGATGTCGGTCGTCGGCAAGCTGATCAGCCCCGTCGGCGCCTTCCTCTGGCTGATCGTCGTGGGCTGGGCGCTCAAGGTCGTCGCGGACAACTTCGCGCTCGCCAAGGACGAGGCCCAGGGGCTGCTCGCCCCCTCCAACCTGCCTTTTCTTTACCTGGGCCTCGTCATTCTCAAGACGCTGCACGAATTCGGCCACGCCTACTTCTGCCGCAAATGGGGAGGCGAGGTGCACACGATGGGGGTGCTGTTCATGATCTTCACGCCCGTGCCCTACGTGGATGCCACCTCGGCCTGGGGCCTGAAGGAACGCTGGAAACGCGTGATGGTCGGGCTGGCGGGCGTCATCGTTGAACTTTTCATCGCCGCGCTCGCGGTCTTCGTCTGGGCGAAGACCGGCCCCGGCACGCTGCACAGCGTGGCCTACAACATGATGTTCGTGGCCTCGGTGTCCGCGGCCGTTTTCAACCTCAATCCCCTGCTCCGCTTCGACGGCTATTACATCCTCTCCGACTTGGTGGAGATCCCGAACCTGGCCCAGCGCGCCAACCGCCAGCTCCGCTATTGGGCCGAGAAGTTCCTGTATGGGCTGAAGAAGGATGTGGAACCGGCCGACAACGCCAAGGAGGCCGCCTGGCTGGGCGTCTTCGGCGTGACCAGCGGGGTGTACCGCGTGTTCGTCTTTGCCGGCGTGCTGCTGTTCGTGGCCGATAGCTTTCTGCTGGTGGGCATCCTCATGGCGGCCTTCTGCGCGGTGGCTTGGGTGATCACCCCCACCTTCAAACTCCTCAACTACCTGGCCTCCAGTCCGCGCCTGGATCGTACCCGGCCGCGCGCCATCGCCGTGACCGCTGGACTGGCCCTGCTCATCGTGCTGTTCCTGCAGTTCGTGCCGTTCCCCTACCACTTCCGCGCTCCGGGCGTGGCGCGCAGCCAGGCCTGGACCGAGGTCCACAATGAAACGGCCGGCCGGGTCACCCGCTTGCACGCCCAACCCGGCCAGGCAGTGGTCGTCGGCCAACCCCTGCTGCAACTCGAAAGCCCGGAACTCGACCTGGAATTGTCCAATGCCCGCGCGAGGGTTGAGGAGGTGGAGACGCGCATCCGGCAGGCCCTGCAGGAGGCGGTGCCCAATCTCGAGCCGCTGCGCCAACTCCGCGAGTCCGCCCTGCTCACCGTCCATCTGCTGGACAACTATCGCTCGAATCTCGTGGTCCGGGCCAGCCAGTCCGGGTCGTGGGTGTTCCCCCACGCTGAGGAACTGCCGGGGCGTTGGTTGCCCCGCGGCGCCGACCTGGGCGTGGTGCTCGATCCCACACGGTTCCAGTTCCATGCGGTGATCGGCTCCGAGGACGCCGACCGGCTTTTCGGCGGAAGAATGGGCGGGGCCGAGGTCCGGATCCTGGGACAGGCGGGCGTGGTGCTGCCCCTTAGCGACGTGCAGATGATCCCGGCGGAGCGGCGAGAGCTTCCGTCCGCCGCCCTGGGTTGGCTGGCGGGAGGCCCCGTGCGCACCGCGGCCAATGATCCCAACGGCGTCCGGGCCGCCGAGCCCTTCTTTGAGGTGCGTGGAAATCTTGCGCCGGGACCCTCCGCCGCACTTCTGCACGGACGCGGCGGGCGCGTGCGCTTCGACCTGCCGGCCGAACCCCTCCTGCCCCGCTGGATCCGTGCGCTGCGTCAACTGCTCCAACGTCGCTACCAGCTGTGATGACGCCCAGTCAGGAGTACCGGCGCGTGCAGTTCCGTTCGGCGGAGGAACTGCCGCGCGGTATCGATGCCGCGGTCAATTGGGCGCTGGGCGCGGTGCAACGACGACGGACGCGGCGCTCCGAGCTGAGCACGGTGGCGCAGGCGGCGGATCGGGCGGCCTCGACCTTCCACGATCTCCCCGACCACCAACTGCAGGAACGCCTCCTGGAATTCCGCGCCCACTTCCGCCGTGGCGGCCGTGACGTGGACGCCCGGTTGCCGGAAGCCCTGGCCGCGGTGCGCGAAGCCGCGCATCGGCAGACCGGACTTCGCCCCTTCCTCGTGCAGCTCATGGGCGCCGCCGCGCTGCACCGCGGGTGGCTGGCCGAGATGGCCACCGGCGAGGGCAAGACGCTCACCGCCAGCCTGGCGGCGATCCTCTGGGGCTGGACCCGCCGTCCCTGCCACGTGGTCACGGTCAATGACTACCTGGTGCAGCGCGATGCGGAGTGGTTCGGACCGCTCTATCGTTTCTGCGGGGTGCGGGTGGGGCACGTCACCGCGGCGATGCCCCCGGAGGAACGCCGTCGCCACTACGACTGCGACGTCACCTACGCCACCAGCAAAGAGGTCGTGGCCGACTTCTTGCGAGACAGCCTGCACCTCGCCGCACTGCGCGATCCCACGCGCCGCTTGATCCGGCGCATGCTGCGCCCCGGTTCCGCCCAACTCCCCGACGGGGTGGTCATGCGCGGCTTGCACAGTGCCATCGTGGACGAAGCGGATAGCGTCTTGATCGACGAGGCAGTCACCCCGTTGATCATTTCGTCGATGCGCAAGAACGACGCGCTGCGCGAAGCGGTCCGCACGGCGTCGGAGATCACCGAGGGCCTGGAGTCCGGAGCCGATTACGAGATCAACGTCCGCTACCGCGAGGTGGATCTCACCGAGCAGGGGCGTCGCAAACTGGCCGATCGATGCTCGATCCTGCCGGGATTATGGCGGGGTCCGCTGCGCCGTTTCGAACTCGTGCGGCAGGCGCTGGTCGCCCGCGAATTCTATCACCCCGGACGGCAGTACATCGTCCAGGACGGCAAGGTCGTCATTGTCGATGAATTCACCGGGCGCCCGATGCCCAACCGCACCTGGCGCGCCGGCCTGCACCAGGCGGTCGAGGCGAAAGAGTCCATCGAGGTCACCGACCCGACGGATACCCTCGCGCGGCTTTCGTTCCAAAGGTTCTTCCGCCTGTACCATCGCATGGCGGGGATGACCGGCACCGCCAGCGAAGCGGCGGGGGAGTTCTGGCAGATCTATCGCCTGCCCGTCGTCACCATCCCGCCCAACCGACCCTGTGTGCGCCGGCAGGACGCCGACCGCATCTTCGCCACCGAGGAAGCCAAGTGGACGGCGGTGGTGGAGGAGGTCTTGCGTGTGCACCAGCAGGGTCGCCCGGTATTGGTGGGCACGCGCAGCGTACTCAACAGCGAACGCGTGGCTGAACGTCTCGGGCAACGGGGCGTCCATTGCCAGGTCCTGAACGCCGCGCGGCACGCGGAGGAAGCCGTCATCGTGGCGTGCGCGGGAGAACCGGGCCGCATCACGATCGCCACCAACATGGCTGGCCGCGGCACCGACATCAAACTGGGCCAGGGGGTGGCGGCGAACGGCGGACTCCATGTGCTCGCGACCGAGCGCCACGAGTCGGGTCGTGTTGATCGCCAACTCTTCGGACGAGCGGCACGCCAGGGCGACCCCGGGAGCGCGCAGGCCTTCGTGAGCCGGGAGGATGACCTGCTGCGTCGCCACCTGCCCAAACGGCTCTACACCGCACTGTGCCGCCTTCCCGCGGGCCCGATCGGCGAGCTGGGTGCGGCCTCCCGTGTCGCGTTCGGCATTGCGCAACGCAACGCGCAGCGCGCGGCGTTCAAGATGCGGAAGACCGTGCTGCGCACGGATGATTGGCTCGACGAGTCTCTCTCCTTCGCGGGTTCGGACCTCGGCTGAAGTGCGACCCGGGGTCGTCACAGACCCCCTGCCCTGGGACGCCGTTTACAGCGCGTCGACCACCTCAGCACTCACACGGTCGAGCAACAGATCGTCATCACCGTCGCGGCTGTCGAGGTCAGTGAAATACCAATCGCTCGAGGAGTTGCCCGAAAGCGTGTCCTGAACCCCATCATCCAGCACCGCGCCGCTCCCCGTGAAATAGGTCGCCCGCACCGAGGCGATCCGGGTCGCATACGCCGCGGTGCCTGCCCAGGCGGTCCGCACCGCGAAGAGTGAGGTCGGGTTCGAGTCCAAGGTCGTGATCCCCGACACCAGGAGATCCTCGTCATCACCGCCCGAGAGGCTGTCCGCTCCCAATCCACCGATCAGCACGTCCCGTCCCCGGTCGCCGAATAGGGAATCAACGCCCTCCCCGCCCAGGAGGATATCATTGTTGTCCCCGCCCAGGAGCCGGTCTCCGTGGGCGCCGCCTTCGAGCAGGTCGTCGTTCTTCCCGCCTTCTAGTGTGTCGTTCCCATCGCCGCCCAGGAGATGATCGTTGCCATCCTGACCGTACAATCGATCCGTGCCGTCATCGCCCCGGAGCACGTCATCCCCTACGCCACCGTCCAGCGTATCGTGCCAGAGCCCACCCTCGAGGAGGTCGTTTCCTGACCCGCCGCTGAGCGTGTCGGCCCCATCGCCACCACGAAGGGTGTCATTCCCATTCCCACCGGTGAGGGAGTCGGCCCCGGCTCCGCCGTCGAGTTCGTCATTCCCGGCTCCGCCCGTGATCGTATCATCACCGTCTCCACCACGGACCACCGCCCGACCGGTCCCGGCCGTGACAGTGTCGTCTCCGTTGCCAGCCTCGACCGTGATCGGGGCGGCCACCGAGGTGCTGACCGTGACCCGGTCATTGCCGTCCAGCAGGGTGAAGCGCATTCCGGTCACCGACGCGGTGGTGAAATCCTGCACGACATTGCCCGTCGAGAACGTGGCTGAGACCCGGATCTTCCCGCTGGTCAGCGTCACCGAGATGGTGTCGGCGCCATCCGTTCCCACCACCACCACCTGGCCCGCCACCAGGGTGATGGTGGCCATGGTCGCGTTGGCACCTGGCCCGCCCACAAGACCGTCCGTGCCGCCACCGCCACCTAGGAAATCGTCCCCAGCTTCTCCGTTCACGGAATCATTGCCGGAACCGCCATTCAGCGTATCCGCGCCATCCCCGCCATAGAGCGCGTCGTTCCCTGAACCGCCCAGGATGAAGTCGTCTCCGGCCTCGCCGTAGAGCAGGTCATTCCCGTTGTCCCCCTTCAGGCTGTCGGCGCCGTCGCCTCCCCGCAGGGTATCATTGCCGTCCCCGCCCAGCATCGCGTCGTTGCCCTCGTCCCCATTCAGGACATCGTCGCCGCTATACCCTTCCAGCTGATCATCGCCGGTGCCGCCCAACAGGGTGTCGGATTCCGTTCCGCCGAGCAGCACGTCAGCCCCGTCTCCGCCCTCGAGGCGATCATTCCCAGCTTCACCGTTCAGCGTGTCGTTGCCGTTCCCACCCAGCAGGACATCGGTCCCGTTGCCGCCGAACAGAACGTCGCTGTCACCCCCACCGTTCAGGGTGTCGTTCCCGTCGTGGCCGCGCAGCACATCGGCCCCTGCCCCACCCAGGAGCGTATCGTCGCCCACTCCACCTTGAAGGATATCGTTGTGGTGACCGCCTTCGAGGAGGTCGTGCCCTGAACCGCCATCCAGCTCGTCCTCGCCAAAGCCGCCCCGGAGCACGTCATTCCCCAAGCCGCCGGCGAGCTCGTCGCGCCCGGGACCGCCCTCCAGCAGGGCCGGTGTCGCGGGCAGACTGCTATCGACTTCCAGATCATCGTTCCCCAGCCCGCCGAACACTTCCACCCGACTGATGTTCAGGTACTGCTGATCAAAATCCGCGAACTGCCGCAGGCTGGATTCGATTTGCACCCGCACGTGCGCCGAGGTCGAACCACGTCGAAGTTCGATCCAATCATTCCCCGTGGTACCACCCACACGCAGGAGGAACCGCCCCGGCACCGCCGCATCGGGGACCAGCATCACGGTCGACACCGCCAGTGACCGGGTGGCGATTCCGATCGCGCCGTTTTCATCTTCTGCACCGAACACCACCTGATAGGTCCCCGTGGAGGGCGGCGAGTAGGCCAGTGACTCTCCCACACCCACGGCGACCAATCGCCCGGCTCCATCGAAGACCCGCCACTGAGTGCGTTTCAGCGCGCCCCCAGCAGGAATCGAAACGCCTCCGCTGAAGACGAGTCCCTCGCCCGTCACCGCCGCCGACGCGCCGGTGATCGTGACGCCCAGCGTCCCGTTGGGAACCTGGCCGAAGACGGTACCCGCGTTGGCATCCGAAGGCAGTCGCAGCACATCCCCGCTCGGATCGAGATCCCCGCGGGTGCCGGCCACGTCGAGGATGAACCGTTCGACGAACGGCGTGAGTGCTGACAGGAACGCTCCTGTGCCGAGCGTGATCGTGCTTCGTCGGCTGCCGGGTGATTCCAGCCGGATGGTGTTCGTCCCCGTGCCGCCCACGACGGTATCGCGATTGCTCCCGCCGAAGATCTGATCGTCGCCCGTTCCACCATCCACAAAGTCCACCCCCCACTTGCCCAGCACCGTATCCCCGGAGTGACCGCTCTGCACGGTCTCCGCGAACACCACATCCAGTCGTCCGGCATGGTCCGGATCCCGCAGGATGAACCCGAAACCCGCCAGCAATCCGCTGCGGAAGTAGGGGGCCGCTGTTCCACCGGGAGGCGCTGAAGTCACCGGCCCGAACGGCAGCACGATCGCGAGGGTGTCCGCGAACACGATATCGGCTCCCTCCCCGGCCAGGATCTGATCGTTTCCGATGCTGGTGAAGATCTGGCGCCGGCTCCAGTGCTTCGAATCGCGCTCGTGATGTCGCACTTCGAAATGATCCCCGAAGAATTCACGGCCCCGATCGTGCCAATAATCCCGGCTGTGGTTCTTCTGGAAGAACTCATAGACGCCGAACTGATACCACTCGATCTGGAACGAGTACCAATCGCCGTCGTGGCCATGGCCGTGATCGTGCCAGCTATCGTCGTCCCAATCGTTGTGATGACCGAACCAGCTGTGGTCGAACCACCCGTGGCCGCTGAAATCGAGGTACACGTCGAACCAATCCGATCCGTGGTGATACCAGGGATGATGGCTGCCTGATCCCGTGGGCTGCAGTACCACCGGCACGACGAGGAATCCGTAGTCGCCGATGATCAGGTCATCGCCGAGACTGCCCGTGATCACGTCGTTCCCCGAGTTCAGGTCGTACTCGAAGTCGTAGGGGATCAATTCCAGATCACTCGCGGTGGGCAGTCGCGTGGCAAATCCGGCGTGATCGGAGTCCACGTGCGCCTCGAGCGCCTCGTCGCGGGCGTCCTCTTGGTCCTCCAGCGCCTCCACCGTCTGGTCCCACACCAACTCCGACACGCCGCCGTAGTGCTGCGCATAAACATCCTGATCTCCGTCGATGACCGGCAGCAACACGGAGAGGTCGTCACCCACCAGCAGGTCATTTCCGGCGCCACCCGCGATCGTGTCATTCCCCACAAATAGATCGTGCAGATTCGGATCGACGACGTCGGTCGAGCTCGGGCGCTTGCGGTCGGGATTCTTGACCAGGGCTTCCGCGATCAGGGCATGCAGCACCTGGAGATGGGCCTCCTGGCTGAGATTCAGGAAATCAAAGACCACGTGTTCCAGATCGCGGAGGAAGTCGTAATAGCGGAGCGCCTTACTGGTGAAGTTCGCCTCCGTCACCGGGATTCCCACCATGAACGGCACCCGGAACACGCCCTCGTCGCCGACGATCAGGTCATCGCCGTTGCCGCCATCGAGAGAATCATTGCCAAAGCGAAGGTCATGCGGCGTGCCGACGCCGAGCACCAGACTCTCGTACAGGTCGTAATCCAGGCCCAGGTGCCGAAGGCCTTGCAGGAGCGCATTCGTCTCATAGGACAGGTCCTGGCTCGCGCGCTCGATGGCGCCAAGCCCGGTGAAGAGCGGCGCATAGAAGGTCACCGAATCGCCGAAGATCATGTCGGCCCCCTCCCCGCCTGCGATCACGTCGTTGCCGGGGAGCATGTCCGCGTGGTGCACGAGGTCGGGCAGAATGGAAAGGTAAGGCGCAAACAGCCCCCCATCGGTGCGGCGCAAAGCATCTCCGGACGCCAAGGCGCTCAACGCCGGCACCACCTCCGGAACGAAGGTGATCTCCGGTGCGAAATACCCGAACCCATCGGCGCGCAATGTCAGGTTCGGAACGATCACCGCGCCGCCGGCCGGGAGGATCAGGGATTCGGATCCAACTCCGGACAGCCCGATCAATCGCACGCCATTGACGATCTGCGGCACATCGGTGGCGAACGGAACCACGTTCGTGGCGCCATCGCCGAGCAGGAGGTCCTGGTGACCGCCGCCATCCAGGGAATCGTTGCCGCGCTGGCCGATCAGAATGTCGTCGCCGTCGCCTCCCGCGAGGGAATCGTTCTGCGCCGGCATCAGATCAATCAGAAGCGCGTCCGTCGCCCAGGCACCGGTGTCCGCGCGGAGCAGTTTTCCGCCGCCCACCATCAGGGTTCCCCCCAGCACCACGAGATCGGCTCCCAGGATCTTCGACGCCAGGGCCGGATCGGTCACTCGCAAGGGGGTGGTGTCCATCGGGATCAGGCCCGTCACCACACCGACTTCCTCCAGGAACACATCCCGGTGCCAGGCACCGGTGGCATTCAGGCGCGGGGAACCGTTGGCCAGGTAGGCGCGCACCAGGCTGCCCACGTCGCCGAGCAGGATGTCATGTCCGCGGCCGCCGAGGAGCGTGTCCTCGCCCAGTTCACCGTACCCCTCGTCATCCCCGTCCCCACCGTCAATCACGTCATTCCCTCGCTGACCGTGCAGGATGTCCTCCCCCGCATCGCCCCGGATCGTGTCGTTGCCCCCGATGCCGTCGATATCATCAAACCGCACCACGAAACGGATCACGTCGTCGAAGGGCATCGGGTACTTCTGCCAGGAGGAGGGATAACCCGGCAGCGGGACGCGATGGATGGTGCCGTTGTCCCCGAGCACCACATCGGCGTCATCGCCTGGTGTGGGTTCAGCCTCGTCGCCACCCTCAATCCAATCCCCGGCGTCCGCGCCGCCGACCACGTTGTGACCGCCGGTAAGATCGTCTTCGCCGGTGCCGCCATAAAGGGTGTCGGCGCCTTGCTGCCCAAGGATGAAGTCATCCCCTGCATCGCCGCGCAGAAGGTCATCACCCCCGCCCTCGTCCGAACCGGTAGCGATCGCCAGGAAACGCTGGGCGGCGGGCCAGGACGAGTCGTAGAGACCGTGATCGCCAAGGAGGATGTCGTGCCCTGCTCCGCCACGGACCGTGTCGGCTCCAGTGCCACCCAGGAGCACGTCCTCGTCATCCCCACCGTCGATCAGATCGCTTCCCCCGATCGTCGGATCCGTCACCGCCAACCGGTCGGTGACTCCCAGGGCGCCGATCGTCGACCGGAACTCGCCCTGATCACCCAGCACCAGATCGTCGCCGGCCCCTGCTTGCACCGAGTCGTCCGAGGCGCCACCCAGGACGACGTCCCGGCCCCCGCCGGTGGTGATCTGATCCCGGCCGCCAATCAGCGGATCGGTGGTCCGGAGTCGGGTCAACGTCCCCGTGCTGTCAAACTCCGCGCGTCCGTTGTCACCCAGGATCACGTCCCGGGAGGCATCGCTCGAGGCGTCGCTTCCGGCGTCGATGGTGTCGTCGGCGGATCCACCCAGGACCACGTCAGGGCCGTTCCCCGTGACGATCACATCGTTCCCGCCATACGACGGCGCATTGGTTTCGATTTCGAGCAGCACCCCGTCCTCGGCGAACCGAGCGACGCCATTATCCCCGAGCACGATGTCCGGGCTTCCATCCGTCCCCGCGAGGATCTGGTCATTCGCACTGCCACCCAGCACCACATCCGGCCCGCCGCCGGTGGAGATGACATCGGCGCCACCTGTCTCCGGTGCGGTGGTCTCGAAGACGCGCAACACACCGGTGCCGTCAAACACTGCGCGGCCGCTGTCGCCCAGCACCACGTCTCGCGATGCATCGCTCGAGGCATCGCTTCCGGCATCGATGGTGTCGTTGGCCGATCCACCCAGAACCACGTCAGGGCCGTTGCCAGCGAAGATCGCGTCGGGGCCGCCGAATTCAGGGTCTGTGGACTCGATGAGGACCAGGATCCCCGAAGCCGCGAACGTGGCTCGCCCGTTGTCACCAAGGATGATGTCGGCGGCGACGGCATCGCCGGCGGTGATCGAGTCCGAGCCGGAGCCTCCGAAGATCACGTTCGCTCCGTCGCCTGCGACGATCGAGTCGCCGGCTCCCTCGTCGGGATGGGTGGTCTGCGCTTGGAGGAGGAGGCCCGTGACCTCATCGAAAAGGGCTTCCCCGTTGTCGCCCAGGATCACGTCGGGCGAGTCGTCGCCACCGGCCCGGATCTGGTCTGCGCCAGTGCCGCCGAGGATCACATTCGCGCCACGACCCGCGATGAGCTCATCGCCGGCTCCACGCGCGGGGTCGGTGGTGCGGGCCAGAGTGAGCACACC
>JADLFD010000429.1 GCA_020845805.1 Verrucomicrobiales bacterium
CGCGCGACATCGATGCCGGCTACGGCGAGGTGTACATCCCGATCTTCAGCAAGGAGAACGAAATCCCGGGCATCCACGCGATGAACGTCCGTGGCCAGGTCCGGTTCGAGAATTACAGTGACTTCGGAGACACCACCAAGCCGGGGGTGAAGTGGGGCTACAACCCGATCGACGAGAACTTCACCGTCCACTTCTCGTACGCGCAGTCGTTCCGCGCGCCGACCTACTCCGACCTCTACACGCCGCTGCAGGAGAGTTTCCCCGAGGCGCGCAACCCGTACACGGGAGCCTTCACGCAGATCCAGACCGCGATCATCGGCGATCCCACGCTGAAGCCGCAGGAGGCTGAAAACATCCTGATCGGCGCCGAGTGGCGCGTGAAGCAGATCCCCGGCCTCAAGGTCGCGTTGGACTACTTCCGCATCGAGCGCGAGGGCGTGCCCGGTGGCAGTTCGCAGTTCGTGATCGACCAGAACTCGAAGACCGGCGGACCGGCCAACGCGGTGCCCAACCCCGCGTTTGATCCGAACCAGCCGATCGAGGAAGGGAACTTCCCGCTGATGGCGGGGGTGAATCCGACCCCGGGTCAGTTCGCGAACCAGATCGAGTTTGATCCGGACGCGAACGAGTACGTGAACGTGACGCGGTATGTCAGTCTGGCGACCGATGACCGTCTCGACGGTCTCGACATCGATGTCACCTACGACTGGCGCACCGAGAATCTGGGCACCCTGAGCTTCGGGCTGAGTGCGCAGTATCTCCTGACCTACGAGCAGCAGCTGGGGCCGGGCGCTGGCTACATCGATCGTCTGGGCGACTTCAGCGAGGCGGACGAGGTGGGTTACGGCAGCCTGCCGCGCCTGCGCGGGTACGGAAGCTTCTTCTGGCGCTTCAAGGATCTGGAGGCGGGCTTCTACGCGAACTACACCGGGTCCTACCTCGACGACAAGCTGGCGGCGAATCGTGAGATCGAATCGTATCTCACCTACGACATCCAGGCTTCGTACAACCTGCCGTATCAGACGCGCGTCACGGTGGGTTGCTTGAACGTGACCGACGCCATGCCGCCCCTGGCGGTGGGCGCGTTCGCCGATCGCTACAACCGCGACCTGCACGATCTGCGTCAGCGTTTCTGGTACGTCTCGCTGTCGAAGCGGTTCTAGGAACGCGGCCCCTGTCTCCCCGCCGGCGTCCAAGCCAGGCGGGGCAGGGTGCCTCCACGAAAAGGCCGGCACACTTCGAGTGTGCCGGCCTTTTGCTTGGCGAGCGGAGTCGGCCCTCGCCACTCAAGGGCGCGTGCGGGCGGCCGCGACGCGTTGGAGTCCGGAGCGGGCGGGTCCGAATCCCGGTTCGAGGCGCAGGATCTCCTGGAACTGACGTTCGGCATCATCCAGGTCGCCGAGTTGGAGCAGGCAGTGGCCGAGGTTGTTGCGGGCTTCGAGGTAGTCGGGTTGGAGCGTGATGGCCTTTTCAAAGGCAGCCTGGGCTTCACGCGTGCGCGTGAGTCGGCCGAGCGCCGTGCCGCGGTTGTTGTGCGAGACCGCGTGGTCTGGGTTGATCTTCACCGCCACGTCGAAGTGGGAGAGGGCCTCGGCGGGCTTGCCTGCTTTGGCCAGCAGATTGCCGAGGTTGTTGTGGGCCTCCGCATAATCGGGCGCGAGCTGAATGGCCTCGCGGTATTGAACCTCCGCTTCCTGGTTCTTTCCGGCGCGTGCCAATGCGATGGCGAGATTGAAGTGCGTGGTTTCGTTCTCCGGCGCGAGCTGGAGAGCGGCCCGGTAGGCGTCGATGGCTTCCCCCAATCGGCCGGCTTCCAGCGCCGCGTCCCCTTTCTCGACCAGGACGCCCGCGCGGTCGGCGTCCGTGGTCAGCACGTCCGCGGTCGAGGGCGCGGGAACGAGTCCACCGCTGACACTCGGGACAGGGTTGGTGGCGGCGACAGCGGCGGGAGAGGAGGACGAGGGCGAAGGGGGTGCCGACGTCGTGGACTGGGGCGGCGGGGTGGGCGGAGTATTCCCCTGGGGAGTATCGGGCCGGCACCCGGAGGACCAAGCGGCGACCAAGCCGAGTGCCAGGGGGAGCAGAGGGGCCCGGGTACGTCGACGGGCGGGGTTCCGAGTCATGATGAGGGAGGGTAGGCGTATTCGGAACCCGGGCTCCAATCGGAAGTGGTTTCAGGAGCGAAAACGCGGGTCAGGGGCGGGGTGGTTGAGGCAGACGCTGGAGGAGGGCGGCCGCTTTGGGGTGGCGAGGTTCCAGGGCGAGGGCGCGTTCCAACAGCGTGCGAGCCTCAACTTGGGCACCCGAGCGGATGAGTTCTTCCGCCAGCGCGACCAGGGTGGGGAGGTCGCCCGGGCTGCAGCGCAGGGATTCCCGGAAGCTCTCGGTGGCCAGGTTGAATTGACCCGCGCGCGATCGTGCGAGGCCGAGATTGTAGTGGGCTTGGGCGAAATCGGGCTTGAGTCGGAGCGCGGTTTCAAACGCTTGAGCCGCCTCCATCCATTGAGTCTGGCCGTAGTGGGCCATGCCGAGCTGAACCCAGCCGTTGAGGGACTGGGTCCTCGTGGTGAGGTGCCTCCGCAAGGCGACCTCCGCTTCGGCGCAGCGCCGCTGCTGGAGCCGGAGTCGACCGAGAAGCAGGAGGCCTTCGGGATCGTCGGGGGCGGCAGCGAGGAGGGTGTCCAGTTGCGGCTCAGCCTCGGCGATGCGTCGCTGCTGCAGGAGATTCTGGATCTGTTCGGCGCGCCGGCTGCGGTCGGTGCGCAGATCCTGGACTTGGCGGAGGTGCGGATCGGGCCAATCGAACGGCCGCGGCAAGGCGGTGGCACGACGTGTCCAAACCTCGGCTTCGGCTGCCTGGCCCTGTCGTAGTCGGGCCTGGCCCTTCAGGAGCATGGCCGGTTTGGCGGTGTAGGGATTGGTGAGGCAGGGTTGGAGGAGCGTTTCGGCCTCGGCCGTGCGCGACTCGGCGAGTCGGACGCGGGCGAGGACCAGTCGCGCCGCCGCGTGGTCGGGTTCGGCGAGAAGGAGTTGGTCCAGGTGCCGCACGGCCTCGTCGGACTGCCCATGTTCCAACAGGGCCTGCGCGAGTCGGAACCGGGAGGTGTCCAGGGAGGGGGCGAGCGGAATGGCGCGGGCGAAATGGGCGAACGCGTGGGTGGGAGAGTCCTGCAGCTCGAGGACGGCGAGCAGATGCCACCAGGCGGCGTGCTGGGGGTCGAGGGAGGTGGCGCGTTGGTAGCACGCAATGGCTTGGCTGGGGAATTCTGCGGCGTGAAAGGCCTGGCCCAACGCGCCCCAGGCCGCTCCCTCGGAGGGCTTGGCCCGGACGGCGTCCCGGCGTTCCTGAATGAGTTGAGTGAGGGCCGGATCGAGGGAGGTTGAGGTCAGACTTGGGGGTTCGGTTCGGTCCGGTGCGGGCTCGGGGGCAGAGGCCGACGCGGTGGAGGCAGTCTCGGGAGGCGAGCAGGAGGTCCCCAGCACGAGGAGCGTGGCGGCCAGCAAGGTCATTGCGGCCTCCAGTGGATCGGCTCTCCGGGGATGAGGCGTGGGAGGAGACATCATGGTGGAGTCCCGGTACCGCGTCGCAGGATGGTGGAGGTGTCGAGGGGAGGAGCCGTGAAATGTTCCGACGTCCCATCGGGCCAGCGGACGGTGATCCCGGTGACGGTTTCGTGTGGGGCCAGGCCGAAGTGGAGCACAGGCTCGTGGCTGGCGAGGTAGCTGGTGGCGGGTTGGAGCACGGCCCAGCGCGTCCCTTTCGGGGTATGAACGAGGGCTTCGGCGCCGAGGGCGTCGCGGCCGCCGTGTTCTGGCAGCACGAGACGGAGTCGAAGCCAGTGGCCGGCGGCCGGGGCGATCGAGTAGAGGATGCGGGCTGGGCCGCCGACATTGCCGATCACGAGGTCGGGGCGGCCGTCGAGGTTGAGATCCCCGAGTGCGAGGGAGCGCCCGACGGCGGCGTGGCCGCAGAGGGCGGCGTTGGCGGGCGAGCGATCGACGAGGCGATTGGTTTCCGTTCCCTGAAAGAGCTGGGCGCGCTGGGCGTACTGAGCCCACCAGGGATCGACGCCGGGAAGGGTGGGGGAGTGGGGTGGGGTGGCGCGGCGCACGAGCCCATTCACGAAGGCGAGGTCGAGAAGGCCATCCGAATTGAAGTCCGCGAACACGGTTCCAAACCCGGTGCCGCGCCAGGCCTGGGACTGGATGCCGAAGCGGGCGACCGCGTCCGTGAAGAGGCCGGGCTGATCCTGACGGTAGAGGGCGTGGAATTCCTCGGCGAGATGAGTGACGAACAGGTCGCCGAGGCCGTCGTGGTCGAGGTCGGCGTAGGCGACGCCCATGTTGGCCGCGGTGTGGCCCATGGCGTTGAGGGCGAGGCCGCGGACGCTGGCCTCCTCGGTGAATCGTCCTTGGTGCTGGTTGATGAAGAGTCGGTTGGGGCGACCGTCGTCGGCGATGAAGATATCAGGCCAGCGGTCTCCATTGAAATCGGCACAGACAAGCCCGAGGGCGGCGCCGTGGGCCTGGGCGAGTCCGGAGGATTCCGTGACCTCCTGGAACCGCGGGGCGGCGCCCGGGGTGCCCGTGGTGTTGCGCCAGAGGCGTGCGGGCAGGCCCGCGAAGGCCTGCGGGGCGCAGAAATCGCGGCGGCCATGCACGTCTTCGCAGACCTGAGTGGGGTCGTAGTCGACGTAGTTGCCGACCACGAGATCGAGCCAGCCGTCCCGGTCGTAATCGAGGAAACTGGCGGGAGCCGCCCAGCGTGGGTTGTCGATGCCGGCGGACCGGGTGACCTCCTCGAAACGCGCTTGACCCATATTGCGGAACAGACGGGTGGCTCCGAGTTCGGTGACGACCACATCCGGGAGTCCGTCGTTGTTCACGTCACCGGCGATGGCTCCCATGCCGCGGGTGCCGAGGTCGAGTCCGGAACCTTTCGACCCATCTTGAAAGGTTTGGTCGGGCTGCTGGAGAAACAGGCGATGGCGCGCGGTGTCATCGCCGAGGTTCTGGAGGAGATAAAGATCGGGCAATCCGTCGGCATTGGCGTCGAAGAGGGCGATGCCGGAGCCCACTTGATCGGGCATGAAGAAGTTGGTGCCGGCGCGGTGGACGAAATCGACTCCCACCCGCGCGGTGACGTCGGAGAACCACTCTGGCGCCGGGGTGGCCTGGGTGGGCGCGGTGGGCGGCCGGGTATCGCAAGCGGTCCAGGTCGCAGCGACGGCGGCGACGAGGAACCCGCGGCACGCGAAGCGCGGCAAGAAGGGGTTCAAGACCATGGGGTGCCGGGGAGGCGGATGGAGTCGAGGCACTGGCGCACCGTCAGGCCGCGCTCCGCGTCGGCGGACCAGGTGCGCAGGCGTTTGTTCCAGGCACTGGCTTCGGCGGGGCTGGGGTGATGCGGCTTTTGGTGCGGCACCAACTGGCCGACCAGAAGGGCGAGATAGCCGTCCATGCCGAAGGAGTTGGAGGGGTGGAGGAGTTGAGCGCCGGCGACGATGCTGGGCCCGTTCTCTTTGTAGAACTGCACCAGGAACTCGGCGCCGTGGAGTTGCGTTTCGTGGCGGGCTGCGATCCAGAACGGCGTGTCGAGCCGGGTATTGAAACGGTAATGGACCGCGAGAAAATCGCGGATGTCATCCCAGGCCTGGGCATTGAACCGGTTGTACAGCTCGATCAGCGTGGGAGTGGGATCGCAGAGGGAGTCCAGGAGGGCGTCGGCGAGCGTACTGACCTGGACACAGATGATTTGGAGGGCGGTGGCTTCGAGGGGTTCGACGAAGCCCACGGCGTTGCCGATGCCGACGACATTGCCGACCCAGTTGCGCGCCGTGCGACCGCTGCGGAAGCGGACTACGCGGGGCGTGGTGGCGACACGCGGATTCTTGCCGAGGAACTCGGCGAGGGCAGCGTCATCCGAGATGAAGCGCGACGAGTAGACGTAACCGCGGTTGATGAACGACTCGTGTTCAATCTGCCAGCACCAGCCGGCGTCCATGGTTTCGGCGGTGGTGTAAGGCCGGATGGGCTCGTCGGTTCTCGGCCAGCCTCCGATCACGGCGCGATCACAAAAGAGGGTGTCGTCGTAGCTGTGGTGGCGTTCCTGGAGGGCGCGTTCGAGGAGTTCGCTGCGGAACCCGGAGGCGTCCAGGTAGAGGTCTGCGGTGAGGCGTTCGCCGGTTTCGGTGATCAAGGCCGCGATGCCCTCGTCGCTGCGTTCGGCCGTGACCAGGGCGTCCTGGAACGCGACCCCGAGAGTCCGGCACACGCCTTCGAGCCAGGCGACGAGTTTCCGGTTCTCGATATGGAAGGCGTGCTGGTTATGGAACTGGGGCGAGCCGTCGGGGCGCCGGGGGAAGGCTCGGTTGTGGGCCATGTACGCCGAGACCGGACCGCAGAGGGGGGTGGTCGGGTCGGGGTAGAATCCCGCATTGCGCGAGAGATCGGGGTGTCGCTGAGCGTGTTCGAGGGCGAAGGTGTAAAAGAACTCGGGCCGCGGTCCCCAGAGGAACCGGACCCCGAGTTTCCAGGTTGGTTCTGCGATCTGGTAGAACTGCTGTGGTTTGAGTCGTAGGGATTCGAAGAAATGCCGCGGGAAGGAAGGGGTCGTCCCTTCGCCGACGCCGATGACTCCGAGGTCGGGGCTGCGCACCACGGTGACCTGGAGGTCGGGCAGTTTGCGCTTCAGCGTGACGGCGGCCATGAGCCCGGCACTGCCGGCGCCGAGGACGAGGACGTTTCGGATGCGCACGCCGGACCGTAGGAGGTTCTTGCGGCTTGAACAACGCAGGACTCGGCGGCGAGGGAGGGCGTCAGGAGGCAGCTCGGTGGCGCTGCCGGGTGTGGTAGAGGCGTTCGGTGAATCCGCCGTGCGCTTCAAAAGCGGCCGCCTGGGCGTTGATCTGGCGCGACAGCAAGCTGCGGGTCACCCCGATGAGCACCAGGACTGCATTGGCCGCGAGAGAAGGATAAAGCGACACCGAGGAGGACAGGGGAAGGGGAGGGATGGACCCTGTGGACTCTATGGACCCTGTGGACCCTATGGACCCTATGGACCCTATGGATGGGCCGCGAGGTTCTGCGCAAGGTTGTCCATGAGGTCCATGAGGTCCATGAGGTCCATTCTGGCTCACTGGCCCAGGCTTTGACTCCGGTCTCTGGGCAATCTCTTTGACCCAGGCGGCCACTTGGTCGGCGGTGCGGCAGCGGCGCTCGACCAGTTCGCGACGGCGTGGGTCGGTGGGCGGCCAGACGCACCAGCCGCGCTGGCGCAGAAAGTCTTCGTAGTCGAGGCGGAGTTCCTCAAGGCTGGCACGGGCCACGTTGGTGAGCTTGAGCTCCATCTTCTTGGAGGTGCCGCTGGCCACACTTCCCTCCGCGATATTCTGCACTCCGGATCGGGCGGCCTGCACCATCTGATCGTGGGTCCGGCTGCGGCGCGGAATGTTCCGGTCACAGAAACGTACGGTGACGTCATAGACCAGTTGCGCCAGTTGGAAGCTCTTGAGCTGAGCGTATCCCCCGTGCTGGGGGATCAAGGGTTCCTCCGGCACGGCTGGCTGAGGGGCGGGGCGCGATGGCTCGCGGTCGGCCATGAACGCCAGCGCAGCAAAGACCGCCCGCGCGAGCAACCCGGCAGCTGTCGCGAAGGCTCTTTTGTCGTCGGGTCTGACCCCGAGGAGCGGCGTCTCAGCGTCGGCGTGCGGGTTTGCCGAGCAGGGTCTTCCAGCGCTTCAACTGGCGTGGCACCTCCCGCGTGCCCGGGGCTCCGATCAACTCCCGTCGCCGCATGGCCGCGTCCAAGTCGAACACGGCCAGGACATCCGCCTCGAAGAGTTCGGATTCCGCGCGGAATTGATCGAGGCTCAGGGTGTTGAGCGGTTGACCCAGGGCCTCGGCCTTGCCCACCAGGGCGCCCACCACGTGGTGCGCCTTCCGAAACGGCATGCCCTTGCGCACCAGGTAATCCGCCACATCGGTGGCCAGCAGCAGCGGGTCGGCCGCCGCCGCGCCACACACCTGGCCGTTCACCCGTGTGTGCTGCAGCATGGCGGCCATGAGCCGCACGCACGCCCGCACGGTGTCCGCTGTGTCGAACAACCGTTCCTTGTCCTCCTGGAGATCGCGGTTGTAGGTCATGGGCAACCCTTTCAACAGGGTAAGCAGGGCCATGAGATTGCCCACCACGCGGCCTGACTTGCCGCGCGTCAGTTCCGCGACGTCCGGATTCTTCTTCTGCGGCATGAGCGACGACCCGGTGGTGTAGGCGTCGGCGATGCGGATGAACCCGAACTCCGCGGTGGCCCAGAGGATGGTGTCCTCGGCGAGCCGCGACAGATGCACGGCGAGCAGCGCGGCGGCGGCGCAGAACTCGATCACGAAATCACGGTCGCTGACCGCGTCCATCGAGTTCTGCGTCACGCGCGCGCGTCCCTGGCCATCCACGAACCCGAGTTCGCGCGCCACGAACTCGCGGTCTAACGGGAGGGTCGACCCGGCAAGGGCGCCGGAGCCGAGGGGACAGACATTCGCACGCTGCCGGGCGTCGGCGAAGCGCTCGCGATCCCGCGCCACCATCTCCAGGTAAGCGAGCAGGTGATGCGCCATGGTGACGGGCTGCCCGCGCTGCAGGTGGGTATAACCGGGGAGCAGGACCTTCTGATTGGACTCGGCGAGGCCCAGCAGCGCTTGCTGGAGCGTGGCGAGCTCGGCGTCGAGGGATTCGATCTCATCGCGTACCCAAAGACGGACGTCGAGGGCGACCTGATCGTTGCGGGAACGTGCGGTATGCAGCTTGGCACCAGCGGGCACACGCTGCGTGAGCTCCGCCTCGATATTCATGTGGACGTCTTCCAATTCTGGTTTCCACGTGAATTTGCCGCGCTCGATCTCCTGCCCGATCTGGGCCAGGCCCCGGACGATGGCATCCCGCTCGCGCGCGGTGAGGATCCCGATCCGACAGAGCATCCGCGCGTGGGCGCAGGAACCGCGGATGTCCTGAC
This sequence comes from Verrucomicrobiales bacterium, assembly GCA_020845805.1. Taxonomy (GTDB): domain Bacteria; phylum Verrucomicrobiota; class Verrucomicrobiia; order Limisphaerales; family CAIMTB01; genus CAIMTB01. Next base: position 9,009 of record JADLFD010000429.1, read on the forward strand.
GCCAGAGGCGCCAGTCGAAGCTGATGGATTCGGAGAACGCCGCGACGTCGGCCGCGGCGGTGGTGGCGAACCGGCCGGAACGCGACACGATGCCGGAGCTGGGAGGTGGAGGAGACGAACGCTTCATGGAAGCAGGTCGGAGGAGTGTGGGGATCCCACCGGCCGGGGCCAAGCGACGATTCGGTGGGAAGGGGGGAGGGGGTGGCGGACTCTGGGGAACGTCCGTGTCATCCTACGGCGAAGCAGGGACGGGGCGTTGTCGGTACCGCTCATAGAGCCGCGTGTGCCGGCTTTCGAGGCTGGTCTCGCGACCCTCGATCCAGAGGCGAAGCACGCGCGCCCGCAGATCGAGGAGATCGCCGGAACAGAGAAAAAAGGTCGCGTCCTTGCCCGGTTCGAGGGAGCCCAGGCGATCGTCGAGTCCGAGGGCGCGCGCGGGATTCAAGGTCAGTCCGCGCACGGCTTCATCGGCGGAGAGGCCGAAGGCCACGGCCTGCGCCGCTTCGTAGGGGAGGTGGCGCACGTTCGAGGCGGCGAAGCGGTCGAGGCCGGAGGCGAAAGAGACGGGAACTCCGGCCTGCGCCAGCACGGCGGGGGCGCGGAATTGCACATCGTACCCGTCCTGCTCGCGCGGAGGGAGGGTGAACACGTGCTCGTAGGCCACGGGCACCTTTTGGGCGGCGAGTTCCTCGGCGATGCGCCAGGCGTCGCGGCCCCCGGCCAGCACCGCGCGGAGCTTGCGCCGCGCGGCCCAGGCGAGGGCGGACCGGATCTCGCGGATGCCGTCGGCGTGGAGGAACACCGGGCATTCGCCGCGGATCACGGGAACCATGGCTTCCCAGGCGGGAATCGCCCCTGCCGCGGGCCGCTGGGTGGCGGTTCCTGGGAGTACGGGCGGCGGATGGTTGCCGCGCGCGGCCTGGTACGCTTCGGCTTCGGCGAAGAGTGAGTCCAACGCGGCGAGGCGCTGGTCCCGATCGCGTTCCTGGTCTTCCACTGATTTCCAGCGGTCCGGGGCGGGCGCCTTCTCCTTGGGCGTGTGATCGAGGTCGAACGACGGCCAGAACACGTGCAAGGCACCGAGGCGTCGGAACGCGAGTTCTTCGACGGTCCATCCCGCGAGCTGAAGCACCGCCGAATGGCCGCTGAGAATTCCTCCCAGCGGCACGGTTTGGGCGTGGGTGATCCCGTTGGCACGCGCCACGGGGATGAGCTCGGAGTCGGGATTGACGGCGACCCAGGCGAAGACATCGGGACGAAAGGCGCCGACCTCGGTGGTGTCGCGCGTGGCGCGGACGGCTTCGACTTCGGTCAGTCCGAGCGTGGTGGTCAGGGCGACGAGTCCGGGATAGACGTGGAGCCCGCGCCCGTCGACGATCTCTTCTGCGGCGGGCTGTCCCAGGTCGCCCACGGCCGCGATGCGTCCATCACGGACCAGCACGGACGCGGAGTTCAGGACCGGGCCGCTGACGGTATGCACGGTGGCGTCGCGGATCAGCAGCGTGGTCGCCGGGGTCACGGTGGGCACTGCCAGGAGCACGCCGATTGCGAGGCCGACGGCGAGGTGGCACGGGGGAAGGCAGGGGTTCATGGGCGTCGCTGGAGGACACAATCCTGGCAGTCGACGACTCCCAGGTGGGAGGCGCTTTCCCAGGCTCGTTGGAAGAAGCGTGCGCGTGCCGCTGCGGAAGGTTCCGCGGTGCCGCCGGTGCGGGCGTTCCTGGCTTTGGCCAGGAGCGCGGTGTGTTCCTCGCGGAGGGCCTGGGTGCGCGTCTCCTGGGCGGCGCGCTCGAAGTACTGGTGGCCCTCGATCCAGGTCTGGAGGCAGAGGCTGCGCGTGTCGAGGGGGTGCCCGGACCAGACCGCGAAGTCACCATCCTTGCCGCGTTCGAGGGATCCGACGCGGGCGTCAATGCCGAGTTGGCGCGCGGGGTTGAGCGTGACGAAGCGGAGGGCCTCGGCTTCCGTCGTGCCGCCGTACTTCACCGCTTTGGCGGCTTCCGTGTTGAGGCGTCGTGCATGGTCGGAGGAGTCGGAATTGAAACTCACCGTGACGCCGCGCTCCCGCATGAGTGACCCGGCGTAAGGGATGGCGTCGATGACCTCCATCTTGAAGGCCCACCAGTCGGAGAAGGTGCTGGCTCCGGCGCCGTGGCGCGCGATTTCGTCGGCGACTTTGTACCCCTCGAGCACGTGCTGCAGCGTGGCCACGCGGACGCCAAAGGACTCCATCGTGCGCAGGAAGACCACGATTTCGTCCTGCCGGTAACTGTGGCAATGGATCAGGCGCCGGCCCTCGAGGATTTCGGCGAGCGCTTCGAGTTCGAGGTCGCGTCTCAGCGGGGGAAGGGATGGATCGGTTTGGCGCGCCTGGAGTGCCTGCCGGTACCGCTGGGCGGCAGTGAAGCGATTGGCGAAGAAGGTCGGAACCCCCATGCGCGTCTGCGGGAAGCGTGTCGTCTGCCGGTCTCCCCAGTTGGCCTGTTTCACATTCTCGCCGAGGGCGAACTTGATGCCGGCGGGGGCCCCGGGCAGGCGCAGTCCATCGGGTGGAGCGCCCTCGCGGAGTTTGATCACGGCGTTTTGTCCGCCGATGGGATTGGCTGAGCCGTGGAGGAGATTGGCGACCGTGAGGCCACCCGCGAGTTGGCGCAGCATCTCGGGGCTTTCGGAGTTGATCACGTCCTCGATGCGCACCATGGCCGAGCTGGGGATCGTGCCTTCGTTCACGGAACCGAGGATGGCCGAGTGGCTGTGGCAATCGATGAGCCCGGGAGTGAGGTGGAGACCATTGCCTTCGACGATCAGGGCGCCGTCCGCCGCGTCTGCGGGCTCGGTGCCGACCGCCTCGATGCGGCCCTGGCGGATGAGGAGCGAGGCGTTGGTGAGCACGCCGGCGGGGCCGCAGGTCCAGATCGTGGCATGGCGGACGAGCACGGCGGCGGGACGCTGGAGCGGGCCGCGCAAATCCAGCGGAGCGCGGGCGACACGCGCCAGGGCCGGGCGCGGGAACGGCGGGAGGTTGGTGGACGTGGTCTGGGTCGTGGCGTTGGTCGCGGTCTGGCTTGGGACGGGGGATTCGCGACGGGGGCGGGGCAGTTCATGAGGCACACCTTCGACCCAGACCGCGTGTACGCGGGAGGTGGGGTTGAAGTAGTCGCCCGCCACAACGGTGAGGTGCGCGAGCTTCCCCGGTTCCACCGTGCCGAGGCGATCGGCGAGGCCGGTGAGTTGCGCGGGGGTGAGCGTCAGGGCCCGCAGCGCGTTGGAGCGCGAGAGTCCTCGTTCCAGTGAGGCCGCCAGGTTCTTTCGGAATTCCTGGCGCTCGGTGAGTCCGTGGGTGGAAAGGGCGAAAGGCAGGGCGGCGCGTTCGAGCAGCGCCGCGGTTTCGGGGGCCCAGTCCCAGGCCCGCAGTTGATCGAGCGAGACATCCTCCCAATCCGCCGCCTGCGCGATCTTTGGGAGGGCGGGGTGCGCGAGCGGAAGAATGAACGGCCCGCCGATGGCGGCGAGGAGGTCGGGGCGGCGCCATTCCTGACCCGTGGCGAGGAAGGCGGTGTGATTCAGACCGAGTTCCCGCGCGAGTTGGGCGGCGCGATGCATCATCAGCACACTCCCGGCATCGAAGAGCACGGTCTGACCGGCGGTCACGGCGCGGAGCGCGTCCCAGGCGGCGTTGAACGGGGGTGAGAGGCCGGCCTCGGGATGGCCGCTGGCATAGGCCTTCGTTGCCGCGTGGTGGGCGGCGTCGAGAAAGGTCTGGCGGAACACCGCCACCGCCCCCATGAGCGATCCCGGGTACGGCGCAGGCACGGTGCCGTCAGTTGGGCCGGGGTCGAACCCGACGCATTGCGCCAGGTCCGCGCGGAGGACGGCGCGGTTGGGCGACGCGGCCCCGAGGGAGACCACCGCGGATTGCCCTCGGATCAGGCCATCGGAAGGAACGATGTGGGCGGCCGTGAAGCCGAGTTCCTGAAGGCTTTCGAGGGTCTTGGGAGTCGGGGTGTAGAGCGTCGCCACGCGAAGCTCTGGAGTGACGCGGCGTGTGAAGGCCCCCGGTCCGGGGCTGCCCGCATCGCGCTCCTGGCCCGGAACGCCAAAGAATCGCGGGCCCAGATCCTCGTCCGCCAGGGGGCGCTGATCCGTCGCCGGGTCTCCGGACGCGAGGGGCGCTGCGGCCACGGCCAGCGATTGGGCGACATAGGGCTCCACGAACCCCGCGTAGACCGTGAGCCCGGCATAGTCCCAGGCGCGTGCGCCCGCGGGGACAGGGCCATCGGATTGTAGGGAGGCGATCAGGCCATTGGAGATCACCAGGGTGGCCCGCGGGATTTCGATGCCGGGGGCGGGCACGACGGTGGCGTTGACCAGGGCGTGGTAGCCGGCGAAGCGAGGCGTGAATCCGGGGGCGTCCAGCGGCGCGGCGGCGCGGGAGCCGAGGGAGGGAAGGAGGCAGCCCACGGCGAGGACCAACGCGCGGAGGGCGCGCCCTGAGGATCGGGGCTTGGGCACGGCTCGGGACTATGGGAAACGGTCGCGAAGGGATGAAGAAAAAAGGAATTGCCACGAGCCCCCTGAACTTCGTTTACTCCGCGTCCCGCCTCGCGCGGGAACTCAGTCCGCTGGGTGCCTCGGTAGCTCAATGGTAGAGCAGCTGACTCTTAATCAGTTGGTTTACGGTTCAAGTCCGTACCGGGGCACCATTTCTCCCTTTCTCCCCAACGCAGTACGCCTCACTAGCGACCTCGGGCCTTCTGTCTGCTGACCGACCGCGACGGGTTCCCGATGACGCCTCGCTCCGGGGCGGAGCATGGCAGGGTCGCGCCCGGGGTTCCGCGGGTCGATCCCCTACCGCTCAGTGGGTCCGTCGGTCGGCGGGGAGTCCGGAGCGTTGCGATCGTGGGTTTCCCCCTCCGTGACGGCGGACTCGAGGGCGCGTTGGTGGCGAAGCTCGGAAGTGTATGCCCACCATTCAAGCACGGTGAGCAGCAGCGCCCAATAGACGGCGGAACCCACCAGGATCGCGGCATCCCACAAAAAGAGACGCCACCCTGGCCACTGGTCGGCGACCATGAGCCAGGAGATCCAAGCCGGAGAGGGTTCGAGGGTACGCTCCAGGCCGTCCTTCCAACCGACCGCACCCGGTGTGCGCACCAGATATGCGAGGCCGAACCGCCATAGGAGGATGATCAGGTGGATCATCGCGAGAGGTCCGGACCATCCCCACGCGGCATGCAGGGCACGCGGGTAAACGTCCCGATCTGCGTCCATGACGGGATTCCCCATAGCAGGGTTTAGCTCCTTTGGACAGCTGGACCGAGGGGCGTGGCCGGAGCAGGCGGGCGAATGCCTCGGTACTGGGTGCCGCAATACCAGCCGGGGCGGTGGGCGGATCGCGGGCGAGGGAGATGGTGCCGACGGGATCCGTGGCCCCGGCTTTACGGGGCGCGGAAGCAGCGGGTGAGGAGGGTCTCGAGTTCCTCGATGGTGAACGGCTTGGGCAGGAAGAGATCGTCGGGACCCAGGTCGAGTGAGTCCTTGGTATAACCGCTGGTGATGATCACGGGCAGATGGGGGTGGTTGGTGCGGAGGTCGCGCGCGAACGGGATACCCAGGGGGGAGGAGCCGAAGACGACGTCGGTGATGACCGCGTCGGGCAGGGTTTCGGCGAGGCGCAGTCGCGCCTGTTCGGTGGAGTGGGCGACGCTGACCGCGTACCCGCGCCGTTCGAGAAGTCGCCGGAAGACCTGAGCCACGGTGGCGTCGTCGTCCACCACGAGGACGGAGCGGCGCGACGCCGGGGCGGCGGGGTCTCCGCTGAGGGGCGGGAGGGTGCGATGCAGGCGCGGGAAGCGCATGCGGATGGTGGTGCCTTCGGAGACGCGGCTTTCCACCACGAGATGTCCGTGGCTTTGGCGCACGAACCCATGCACCACGCTCAGGCCAAGGCCCAGGGCCTGATCTTTGGTGGTGAAGAACGGCTCGACCGAACGCAGTCGGACTTCGTCTGGCATGCCGCCGCCGGAATCGGTGAGGGCCAGTTCCACGTGATCGCCTTCAGAGGCGATCTCGGGCGCCGGTCGGAGTGTGTCGCCGCGCACGTTTCGGGTGTCGATACGCACGCGTCCTCCGCGGGGCATGGCGTCACGCGCATTGCGGACCAGGTTGAGCAGGGCTTCCTCGAACTGGGCGGGGTCGAGTTGGCACCACCACAGGTCCGCGACGGATTGGGTGGTGAGGTCGATGTTCGCTCCGAGCGTACGTTCGACGGTGGTGTGGGAGGCTTGGACCAGGTCGGAGAGCAGGACGGGTCGCGGGCGCAGTGGGCGCGAATGAGCCAGGGATTGGAGGTGCCGTGTCAGAGTGGCGCCGCGTTCGACCGCGGCGCGGGCGGCGGCGAGATCGGCGAGAGTGGCGGGGGTGGCTTCCTCGGCCAGCATGGCGATCGCCCCCGAGACGACGGTGAGCACGCTGTTGAACTCGTGGGCCACGTTCCCGGAGAGGCGCGTGATGGCCTCCAGTCGGCGACGCTCAGCCTCAAAGGATGCGGTGATATTGAGGGACACACCGTGAAAGACCGCGGGTCGGGTGCCGCGCGGCGTTCGCACCACGTGGGTGCGAATCCAGGGAACGGAGCCGTCGGCATGCAGGAGCCGGTGCGTGATCTCGCTGCGTTCCCCGTCGCGCAGGGCGCGGCACTGTCCGACGAAACGTTCGCGGTCGGGGGCGGGGATCCGTTCCAGCCAGGCGCCGGCGCGTCCGAGGAAGTGCATCTCGCGGAAACCGGTGAGTTGCAGGACTGGCGAGGAGACCAGGGAGAACGTCCAATCCTGCGGATCGGCCTCCCAGAGGACAGCGTCGATGGACGCGATGGTTTCGGAGAGGTGCTGTTCGAGTTGATCGATCTGGGGCGCGAGGTGGACGAGATCGCTGATGTCATCCACCAGCAGGGCGAGTTGCGAGGGGGTTGATCCTTCGGGGCTGAGAGCGCCGACGCCGCTGGAGCTGATGCTCAGGCGCATGGTGTTGAGGCGCAGCAGGCGGCCGCCGAAGCGGGTCTGGAGGGCCTCGCGATGCTCGGGGTTCGCGCGCGCGCGTTCGGCCAGGGCGACGACACGGGGGTCGGGCAGCAGATCGCGCAGATGCAGGTGCCGGATCAGGCCGGCATCGGTGCCGAGCAGTTTGAGGAGGGCGGGGTTGGCGGAGCGGAGGCGCAACTGCGGGTCGAGGATGGCGACGCCCACGTTCAGGCAGGCGAGGAGTTGGCTGGCGTAGCCCTCGGTGCGCAGCACGGCTGCGGCCCGAGCGTCCATGTACGCATCCATCACGTAGGAGATGTCAAAGAACGCCGCCCGCAGCAGGGCGGCGATCGCGGGACGCGGCTCGGCGTGCGTACGGAAGAGGGCGCGCACGAAGCTCGCGAGCTGGCGCGCGAGGCCGATGAGATAGAGCTGGGCGGTGACGCCGAGTTGTTCGTGGATGACGCCGATGCGCGTGCGGGAGACCGAATAGGGCCGGTCGAACTGGCTTTGAGCGAGTTCGAACCAGTACGACGACACTTGCGCGAGCAGGCGCTGGACCGTGGCGTCGGTGAGCAGGGGCGCGGTGAGCGGCCATTGGGTAAACGTCTCGTAAAACTCCTCGAGCACCGTGCCCATGGCGGAGTGGAACATCGGTTCCAGCGTGCGCAAATGACGGCGCGTGGTGTCGTCGAGATCGAGGAAGGCGCATCGTTCCTCGCAACCTTCCGCGTCGGCGGGCAGGCGTGAGATCTGACCGTGGGGATGCCGGCCGTGGGGGCGCTCGGCGTGGGGGGCGGGGGCTTGAGAGGTGGCGGAAGAGGACTCGGGCGCAGCCTCCTGGGGATCGGTGCGCAGCTCTTCCTCGAGCGACATGCCGTAGGCATCGAGCGTGAGGGAGGCGTCGAAGAGGATGGACTTGAGGAAAGTGACCAGCACTTCCGGGCCGTCGCCGCGGGATTTCGACGCCTCGAGAATCGGGTCGATGTGGTCGAGAAGGAAGTGGGCACAGGTCAGGACGAACCAGCGCGGCGTGAGCCGGACACGATGATGAACCGCGCCCACGTGCAG
>JADLFD010000430.1 GCA_020845805.1 Verrucomicrobiales bacterium
ATGTAGTCGATGAGGATGATGGCGTTGTTCACCACGATCCCGACCAGCATGATGACCCCCAGGAAGGCCTGCATGTTGAACGTCGTGTCGGTGAGCACGAGGGTCCAGATCACGCCGATCGCCGCGAGGCTCGTCCCATGCGGCCCGGGCGACCGCCGCGTCGTCGTGATCCATGTAGCTCCAGAAGGTTCCACCCGGATCAACCTGGAACCCGTGGACCGAAACAAGCTTGGCGCCAGATTCGACGACCTCTTCCGTACGAGGGTGTACCGCCTCGCCTGGGTTGCCGCCGATCCAGAGGCGCCCTTCGGTCAAGTTGCTGAAGCACTCGAGATTGCGACGGCGCACCTCGACCATGTAGCCCTCGTCCCGCGTTCGGCGGTAATGCGCCCAGGCGAAACCGACACGTGCCTCGACATGGCCCTCGATTTCCACGCCGAACCGGACGTGCCTGACAGACGATTGCCGATCTGGCGCTGATTTCGCACCTTCGCCGTTGTACCATGGCGTCGTGAGGACCGCCGTCGCCGCCGTGGCCTGCTGCGCCGCCCTGGCCGCAGCGAGCGACATCCGCGACGTGGACTTCCAGCGTTTCGCGTACGCATGGGACGCGCGTTCCGGCGGCGTCCCCTCAACGTGGGCGTGGTTGCCAGTGCCGACATCGTCAATCCGCCTCGGCGGCGGCAGGCGCGTCCTTCCCCCAGGCGACGAGTTCAGCCCCTCGGTTTCGTTCGACGGTGCGACCTACGGCGACCTCACGGGCGACGGCCGGGCCGACGCCGCCGTGCGCCCCCTCTACCGGACGGGCGGAACGGCGAACTGGCGGTACCTGTACGCTTCACCTCGGTTGGCGGATCACCGCGGCTCCTGGCCTTGCTGCGGAGCGGGTCGCGCGCCGACGGCGGGTTGGTGGCAGTGGCCATCCGGGACTCCCGCCTGATCCTCGACTTCGCGGACACGCGCAGGCGCATCGCGGACTGCTGCTCCGAGGGCTGGGTGCGCGTCCGGTACGTCTGGCGCGGCGGGAGGTTTGTCCAGGAGGGGCCGCGAGAGTACGGGACGTTCAGGTGATGCAGGCGAAAGGGGGGCGGGTCAGGCGCCCGGGTGGGCCAGGGTCCGGATAATGGTCCGCAAACCAGCGGGTTCACCTGGACGCGAGGATCGCGGCCACCGTCCGGTGGCCCCCTCGGACGGCCAATGCCCATGCGGTCTGCCGGGCATCGGTCTGCAGGTGTGCGTCTGCGCCGCGTGCAACGAGGAATCGCACGAACTCTTCATTGCCCACGGCCGCCGCGCAGTGCAGCGCTGTAAGCCCATGCTTCGCTCGCGCATCGATATCGGCCCCGTTCGAAAGCAAGATCTCGGCGTTGCTGTACGGCTGCCTTGTTGCGAAGACCAGAGGCGTAAATCCCTTTCTATCGCGACCATTCACATCGGCGCCTGCAGCCATCAGGACCGCCAGCAGATCGCCATCTGCATAGCCGGCGCCGATGTGCAGGGCGGTCCAGCCACCCTCGGCAGCCCGCTTCCGAATCAAGAGGGGATCCTGGTCGAGCATCGTCCGGACGACACCAGTGCGCCCAAGGGCGATAGCGGAGATGAAATCCATCCTTGCACCTGCGGCGAGAAGGCTCTCCGCAATTTCGTATTGCCTTGAGTAAGCCGCCACCAGAAGAGGCGTCGCGTTTCCGCTGAAACGGGCGTGCACCAACTGCGGGTGCGCGCGGACCAACTCGAGGGCCAGGCCTGCGTCTCCCGATCTTATGATTGCCGCTAACCACTGCTCGGGGTTGGCCCGGATGTTCGGCGGCCGTGCCTCGAACTCGCTCACTTCGGCGTCTCCCAACCATGTTAACCAATGCTCCGGACGGCAGGTGGCGATGCCGAACTCGTGCCCGCACCGCACGAAGCACAACCCATTCGCGTTGTTAGGACGTTATTCTTGCGGTATGACAGTACGCTGCCTTGCGGTGGCGAGCGCCGCACTACTTTGCAGTGCTGAGTGCATACATGTCGGCACAGAATACAGCCGGGTACAAGTGGCCGCATTCTCGGGGACCGGCGAGCGCCTGACGCACATAGGGGTAGATCTGGTCGAGGCCGGAACGAAGAAAAGCTTCGGATCGCAGTTCCATGGAGCAGTGGCCGCGAAAATACCGTACGGGACCTACACGCTCCGTGTTTCGGCTCCGGGTTTCCGCAGCCACTACCGCGAACTGCGTTTGGACCAGCCCGAAGTCTCAATTCGGAGTCAGCTTTCGGTTTCCCTTGAATGCGGAGGTTATGCTGAAATTCGCGGCTCCGTCCGCCCCGCGGCGAAGAACCGCGAGCTTTGGGTTAAGGCGGCGCCCGTGCGGGGAGCGGGGGGTGCGGAGGCCCCCGTCGGCCAGGACGGATCGTTTCTGATCCGAGGCTTGGATGACGGACAGTACTTTCTGCTCATCGCCGACGGAAACACGGTAGTTCATGTGCAGACCCTACAACTCCTCGGCAGCGTGCAGTTGACATTGACTCTCGACGGCAAGTGATCGATCAAGACCGCCGATGGGGAATGGCAATCCCGCGGCTCCCGCACCGGGCAGAGAAGCGCCTCCAGTCGCCCTCGTCCCACCTCAGTCTCCGGCCTGCATCTGGGGGGCGCCGGCGAACTCCGGCTCTTCCTCGTCGATGCCCCGGATACGAGTGCGGCCCTCGAAGATGGCGTAGATGATCGGGATCAGGACCAGGGTGATGACGGTCGAGCTCATCAGCCCGCCGATGACCACGCGGGCCATGGGCGCCTGAAGCTCCGAACCCTCGCCGATCCCCA